>PMIV01000243.1:0-12825 GCA_003158355.1 Anaerolineaceae bacterium | reverse complement strand
CACGGCAAATTGATCGTGCCCATGTATCACCCGGCTGCCGCGCTGCACCAACCTTCGCTCAAGCCGCAGATCATTGCCGACTTTAAAACACTGCCTCAAGCGCTGGAACAAATGAAAAAAGATCAAAAAAGTATTCCAGCGGCTGAGTCTCCCAAAGAAGATCCCATCCCGCCCGCAGAGAATGAACCCCCTGCCGAGCAGCTTTCTCTCTTCTAACCAATTACATCAGGTGAAATGATATGGATTACTCAAAACAATTGATCGAAAAATTCCACAACAAAACGGCTCGTGTCGCTGTAATGGGCATGGGCTATGTAGGGCTGCCGTTTGCAACCGTTTTTGCCGAAGCCGGTTTTACCGTGACCGGAGTGGATCCGGTCAAAGACAAGATGGATAGGGTCAACCGCGGCGAAAGCTACATCATGGATGTACCCGCTGAAAAAGTAGCCGGGTTGGTCAAAAAGGGCAAGCTCAAAGGTACCACCGATTATTCCGTACTGGCCAACATCGATGCGGTCGCGATCTGCGTGCCCACTCCTCTGCGCCAGACCGGCGACCCCGACCTTTCTTTCATCGTCAGTGCCGCTGAAGGGCTGGCTCCTTACGTCCATGCCGGTATGGTGGTAGTGCTCGAATCGAGCACCTACCCCGGTACGACGCGCGAATTGATGCTGCCCATCCTCACCGAAAAGAGCCATTTAAAGGTCGGCGAAGAGTTATTCGTTGCCTTTTCACCGGAACGCGTCGACCCGGGCCGCACCGATTGGACGACCAAGAACACGCCTAAAGTGATCGGCGGCATGACCGAGAAATGCACCGAAGTCGCCGCTGCCTGGTACGGCCAGGCACTCGACACGGTGGTTCCGGTCTCTTCCACCGAAGTAGCCGAGATGGCCAAACTGCTCGAAAACACCTTCCGCATGATCAATATCGGTTTCGTCAACGAGCTGGCTTTGATGTGCGACCGCCTGGGCGTGGACGTCTGGGAAGTGATCGATGCCGCCGCCACCAAGCCCTTTGGATTCATGAAGTTCCAACCGGGACCTGGTCTGGGCGGGCACTGCATTCCCATCGACCCGCTTTACCTGTCGTGGAAACTGCGTTCGCTGAATTACACGGCCCGTTTTATTGAACTGGCCTCGGAGATCAACACCTCCATGCCGCGTTTTGCCGTCACCCGTGTGCAAGATGCCCTAAATGACCACGAGAAAGCACTCAAAGGCAGCAATGTGCTCGTTCTGGGGGCTGCCTATAAACCCGATATCGACGACCTGCGCGAATCCCCCTCCATCGATGTGATCCGCCTGCTGCAGCAAAAAGGCGCCAAAGTCAGCTACCATGACCCCTACATTCCGCATATCAAGCAGGATAGTTGGGAGATCTCTTCGGTCACCGATCTGATGGCCGCCGTCAAGGCAGCGGATTGTGTGGTGATCGTCACCAATCACAAAGTCTACGATTACGTCACTATTTTGAAAGAAGCCAAACTCATCGTCGATACGCGTAATGCTTTGGGCAAACTTGGATTCAAGAATCCGAAGGTTGTGAGACTCTAATGACCCAATACCTGCTAACCGGAGCGGCTGGCTTCATCGCCCGCAGAGTGATTGAAATGTTACTGGACCGCGGTGATGAAGTGATCGGCATCGACAATCTCAATGACTCTTACGACGTCAGAATGAAGTATTGGCGGCTCGACCAACTCAAAGCACGCGCCGGCTTCACCTTTTTGCAGGATGACATCACCCGCCCGGAATTATTCACCGAGATCGCGGCAAAATATCCCAAAATCCAGGCCGTTATTCATCTGGCCGCTCGTGCCGGAGTACGCCAGGCAGTTGAAATTCCCGAAGTCTATTTGCAGACCAATACCAATGGCACTTTGAATGTATTGGAGTATTGCCGCAAAGCCGGGGTCAATAAACTGGTGATTGCCTCCACCTCCAGCATCTACGGTGCCAACCCGCCCCTGCCCACCACTGAAGAAGCTGATTCCAGCCATCCTTTGCAGATCTATGCCGCCAGCAAGAAAGCGGCTGAGGTCATGGCCTATACCTATCATCATCTTTTCAACTTGGATGTGACCATTTTCCGCTTTTTCACCGTCTACGGACCGGCTGCCCGGCCAGATATGGTCATGTTCCGCTTCGCGCAGTGGATTGCCGAAGGCAAAACAGTTCAGGTGACCGGCGATGGTTCCCAGATGCGCGGGTTTACCTACGTGGATGATATTGCCTGCGGTGTTTTGGCCGGATTAAAACCACTGGGTTATGAGATCATCAANNCATGAAAACATCAGCATCAATGAATTGTTGAATAAAATGGAAGTTCTGCTTGGCAAGAAAGCTGTCATCAAATATATTCCCCGCCATCCCGCGGATGCCGATGCCAACTGGGCCAACGTGGATAAAGCCCGCCGACTTTTGGGCTGGGAACAGCAGGTGAGCCTGGATGACGGTATTGCTGCCCTGGTGAACTGGTATCTGGAGCAGCGCAGTTGGGCAAGCCAGGTACTCACGCCATGAGTTCGCTGCGCGAGAAGATCATCACAATCTGGAAGGAAGATGTCCTTCTCAAGCGGGTGATCCGCAATACCAGCTACCTCTTCAGTTCGCAAATGGTCGTCATGGTGCTGGCATTTGGCCAGAGCATTCTGGCTGCGCGATTGCTTGGTGCCAGTCTTTACGGCTGGCTGGCCGTCATCATGGATTTTGCCACTACTGTGAACCGACTCTTTTCATTCAGGATGAATGAGTTTGTCGTCCGCTATATGGGCAGAGAGCTCGTTCACAAAGATCTGACCCGAGCCGGTGCCTTTGCCAAAGTGGCCGGCCTCACCGAAACCATCACCTCGATATTTGCTTTTGTTATCTATATGCTTCTGGTTCCCCTCGGTGCAAAGTATATTGTCAAAGATGTTTCCTCCATTCCCTATTTTTACATCTATGGTTTTTTCATCCTGGCCAATATTACCTATGAGACTGCCACGGGGATCTTGCAGGTACTCAACCGCTATAAGATCCAGGCTGTCTTTCAAATTATTCAGAGCGGTGTTACTGCCGCAATCATTGTGATCGCATTTTTCACAAAGGGTTCTGTATTCATCATTCTGCTGGGTTATCTGATCGGGAAATTTATCCTCGGTTTCGGTTCCATCATTGCGGCCTGGGTTGGGTTAAATCAGGACCTGGGGAACGACTGGATCAAAGCTCCTTTCTCGATCTTGCCTCCCTTCCGCGAAATGGCCGGCTTCACCATCAGCACAAATCTCAGCGCCACCGCCAAATTATTGACCAGCGGCAGCCTTGAAACACAGCTCATCGGGTTCTTCTTGAATACCAAAGCCGTGGCCATCTATTCCATTGCCAACAACGTCACCGTTCCACTGATGACGCCCGTTTCCCAATTTATCTCAACTACTTACCCTGAAATGACCAAGAGCATCGCGGCCAAAAAATGGCAGGAATTGAAACAATTGCTGCGCCGTGTCACAATCATTTCAGCTACCTGGACGGTGTTTTTCTTCGTGGTGATGGCGATCATCGGGCCGTGGATTTTGCCCATCTGGGGACAAGAATTTATTGCGGCCTATCCGGTGCTGCTCATCCTGATGGTAGGTTATAGTATTTCGAATATCTTTTTCTGGAACCGCTCATTATTACTTTCCTTTGGTAAAGCCAATATTCCGTTGTATATTATCACCGGGGCGGCCATAGCCAAGATTGCGCTCGCGTTTGTTTTCGTTCCAGTTTATGGCATGAACGCCGAAGCTCTGCTGCTCTCGGGTAATTTCGTTGTCTCCGTCGGTCTGCTGGTCTGGATCGGCCTCGCCATGATCCGCCGTGTCGAGAAAAAAGACCTTACCGAGAACAGGTTGACCTCATGAAGATCACCTATATCGCTTCAGCCACCATCCCCTCTCTGACCGCCAACAGTGTGCATGTGATGAAGGTCTGCCAGGCTTTTACACAGTTAGGCCATGAATCTCACCTCATTGTTCCGGGCGATCGTTCTTATGCATGGGCTGATCTCCAAGAACATTATGGGATCACTTCGCCATTTCAGATCGATTGGCTGTCTGCCAGGCCGCACCTGCATAAGCTGGACTTTTTCTGGAGCGCGGTGCGCCGGGCGAAAAAAGAGCAGACGCAACTGGTTTATACGCGCGTATTGTGGGCAGCACTCTTCGCTATGCAGCATAACCTGCCGGTGATCCTGGAAATGCACGATATCCCGCAAGGCCGGCTGGCTCCGCGCCTGTATCGTTATTATCTGCACCGTTCCGGCAAGCATCTGACGGTCTTCATTACCCATGCTTTACAATCGCTGATTGAGAAAGAATTATCGGTAAGTCATAACCCCTCCGAAGCGCTAGTCATGCCCGACGGCGTAGATCTAGAACGCTTTGCCAACCTGCCCTCGGCAGCAGAAGCCCGCCGCAGCCTGAACCTCCCCGAGAAACTGACCGCGGTCTATTCCGGCGGATTTTATGCCGGACGAGGGCTGGAGATCCTCTTTGAGNNACGACGCGCATCTAACGAATGTACTGCTGCCCGGCTACATTTCCAATCAAAAATTACCCGTTTACCAGGCCGCGGCAGATATTTTGTTAATGCCTTCCAGCAAAAAGGTAGCCGGCAGCAGCGGCGGCAACATCGCTAATGTCGCCAGCCCGATGAAGCTTTTTGAATATATGGCCAGCGGCAAAGCCATTCTCTGCAGCGATCTGCCGGTGCTGCATGAAGTTTTGAATACAAACAACGCGGTTTTTTACCCGCCTGATGACCTTTCAGCTTTGACAGGCGCTTTTTCCCGGCTGCTGCAAGACAGCCAGTTACGCAAAAATTTGGGAGATCAGGCCCACAACGATGTATTAAAATATTCCTGGGACGAGCGCATGCAAACGATCCTGAGTTATTTTGCAGCAAAGATGGAGCAGTAGTCGTGAAAACTAAATTCCCCTTCTGGGTAAGTAACCTCATCATTTCATTCTGCGCAGCCGTGATCCTCGGTGCTGCCCTGGCCGCTTTTTCTGCCGGGCAATTTTTCCCCGGTTGGCTTGCTTTTGGTATTCTGCTGTGGATTTGCAGCTTTCTCTTATTGAGTGTCTGGCGCGCTTTTGGTTCAGCCAAAGCCCTGGCAGCCTTGATGATCACGGCTTTTACCATTCGCCTGGTTATGGCAGTGCTGGTTTCTGCCGGGCTGCCCATCTGGGGATACGACAACCCGGTTAATAACGCCGGCTTCCTCTACTCGGATGCTTATGACCGCGATCAGGCAGCCTTCAAACTGGCCTCAAGCGATATCTCTCTCTTTACCGTTTTCAGCTCTCCCGATAAAACCGACCAATATGGCGGGATGTTGTTCCTGAGCTCGGCTGTGTACCGCACACTCAGCCCGGATGCTGACCGCCCCCTGCTGATCTCACTTCTCTCCGCCTTCATCATCACTTTGGGAATCGGCTTTTTTTGGGCGGCTGTTCAAAAACGCTGGCCGCTGCGGATCGCATTGATTGCCAGTTGGCTCCTGGTGCTCTTTCCGGACAGTGTATTCCTAGGCAGTTCTCAAATGCGCGAACCCTTCCTCATCGGTTTTGCCTGCATCGCTCTCTGGGCAATCCTCGATTGGCAGCAAAAACCGCTGCGTTCAGCACTCGTTTCGATTGCTACTTTGGCCCTTTCCTGCGTCTTTTCCTTGCCCGCCAGCGGTATTTTTATTGCGGTGTTGGCAGCGATCGTGGTCATCGAATGGTCTCTGGCGCAAAAAAGCTCCTTGCGCAGGGGGCTTGGATTTGGCCTTTTGGTATTGGTCAGTCTGGCAGCACTGACAGCCGGCGGCATGTGGCTGAAATCCACCCTTTACTATGATTCATATACTACCTCTCAGCAATCCGGAATGATTCAGGCGGCTCTCCTGATATACGGCGATAAAATAATGATCCCCTTCACTAGCCTGTATGGGCTCACCCAACCCGTTCTGGCTGCTGCCATCACTGACACCGCTGCACCCATCTGGAAAACCATCGCCATTCTGCAAAGTCTGAGTTGGTACTGCGCTTTACCTTTTTTGTTATTTGGCTTATTTTCGGCTTTCAAAGCGAATTCCAAAGAATCCAAATGGCTGCTGGTACTCATTAATCTGGTATTTCTATTCTGGGTGTTTGTTTCATCCGCGCGAGCTGGCGGCGACCAATGGGATAACCCCCGTTACCGCTACATTCTCTTGCCATTCATGTCCCTGCTCATTGCCTGGAGCTTCGATCATTTCCAAAAAACGCATTCCCCCTGGTTCTGGCGCTGGGTGGCCGTCATTGCCGAGTTCTTTCTATTGAGCATGAAGTGGTATTTGAACCGTTATATGGATTTTGGAACAAAATTTTCCATTTTCTTCACGATGGAGATCGTAGGGATCCTAGCGGTGATTATCCTGGGCGGAGGGCTGGTCTGGGATGCCGTTATAAGACACGTCAAAAAACCGCAAGTTAATAATGGATGAAAGATCAAAACAAATTCTGGCACGATACGCAGGGGACGCACTGGATATATTCGATCATAGCCTGACCCTCTTTGACGAAAGTCACTACAACTTTTACCGGGTAGTTGCCGTTCAATTGCGTATTTTATTGTGCGACACCAATTTTCGCCACAATAAACAGGAAGATATTGCCTTAATCCCAGAATTACTGCCGGGGCTTTTGCTTTATCCGGTAAATGCGCAGGGATTTCCGCAGCCAGATCTTTCACCGGTCGATCTGAAAACCTGGCTGGATTTACCGGCAGGGACTGATCCGCCGTTGTCCGTTCGCCAATCAATTCGCCGTGTCTGTGATACAGACGGCGGTGTCCACGTGGATGTAAAACCACTGGCGGGCCTTCCGGAATCCGGAAATACCCGCCAGTGGATCATTAATATTGCCAGGTATATTTCATCAGTCCTGACGCCTGTTTTTCAATAGATAATTAAGAAAGCCACTCCCCAACAGATTCCCAGGCATACTCCAAATGGGAAGCAGGTGTTTTACCGGCTTTCTTTTTTACTCTTTCATATGACCAAGTCATTAATTTCAACCCGCCAATTTCACTCAGGCGTTTGCCGATCTCCCGCGTGCGTACGTGGCGGCATTGAATGTTGTAGCCACCGCCCGGATGCTCAGAAAGATAATCTTCTTTGATGCCAATATTGATCAGTTCATCAACGAGTCTTTCCACTTCATGGCGGTCTTTTGCCGGGTAAAGACTTTTTCCAAACAAAGATTCTAAGATACTCATTACAGCAATCTCCTCGAGTATATTTAACATACTATAATCAAATTGTATTTTACATTGTTTTCAGGATAAAAGATGAATAAAATCATTTACCTCTCTCCCCACCTGGACGATGCCGTGCTCTCTTGCGGCGGCATTATTTGGGATCAACTCCGCCGTCATGCCCAGGTGGAAATTTGGACGATATTTGCCGGGGATCCGGGTGAGGGTGAACTTTCCCGCTTCGCGCAGGAAATCCAACAGCGCTGGCAAACCGGTCCGCAAAGCCAATCTGCTCGTCGGGCTGAAGATACCCTGGCCTGTGAAAGAATCGGCGCACTTCCACGACAATTTTCTTACCCGGATTGTATTTACCGCAATTATCCGGGGACAACCCGGCCCCTGATCGAAAAGAATGAAGATCTGTTTCAACCCCTTACCGGGTTGGAACAACCCTTTATCGATAAAATCATCGACGCTTTGCGTCTGATTCTTCCGCTGGAATCCACCCTGATCATTCCCCTTGGTATTGGCAACCACATCGACCACCAGATTGTGCGGCAAATTGGCGAGGTTCTCAATCGTTCCCGTTTTTATTATGCTGATTTCCCTTATTCCGGCAGCCACCCAGAAGAAATTTTGGAGCGCGTACCGCAAAATAGTTCCACCTACCATTTCCCTGTCAACAACCAATCTCTGGCATTATGGCAATATGCTGTCGAAGCCTATACCTCCCAAATCAGTTCGTTTTGGCCTTCTTTAAGCGAAATGTATAAAAGTGTAGAGTTTTACGCCAATTCTCCGATCGGGAACTGCCTCTGGCAGTCAGATAAAAGTGAATCTTCGATGAAATAGATCGGTAAAAGCTCACACTTAAAATATTAAATTAATCTATCCGCAAAGGACGAAAGAATTCTTATTGTGCTATACTTTTATTAATTACTTATGAGTCAACAATTTTGGCCAGATTGGGTTCAAAAATTGCAACACAGTCCACTAAAAGGCTTTTTAGTGACCTTTTTAGAAGGGTCTGGCCCTTTGAAACTAATTATCGGACAGGTCATGCTGGCTGGATCGGTTTTTGTGAATCCTTCTGCTTCAGAACACTGGCTTGCAGCCGCTGAAATGCTTGAGGACGATACCCAGAGCCGGGCATTTGCTGCCCTTCTTAATGAGGAGAATCAGCATTGAGTGCAGATGAACTATTGATCGGGCTGGTTTTTGTACTGATCACTTCCACCCTGGTCTTATTGCTCACAATTCGCCAAAAACGCAGTTCGACAGTACCGGTATTTCGCCGTATCGCCGCACTGAGTAAATTCAAACGTGCGGTAAGTTTATCGGTAGAAGAAGGGACCCGAATTCATGTTTCTCTGGGAAATGCCTCGCTTACGCAGCCGGCCAGTGCCTCCGCCTTTGTCAGTCTCACAGCCTTGCGCCGCATTGGTCAATTAAGCTCCACCGGAGATAACCCTCCCATCGCTACCAGTGGTGACAGTGTTCTGGCCATTTTGAGCCAGGATATCTTGCATCAGGTGGCTCGTGAAAACCACACTCTTGATCTATACGATCCGACCCACGGATCACTTGCCGGTGTCACTCCGCTGTCTTACATTGCCGGAGCCCTTGAGCAAATGCATGATCCCGAAGTTAAAACCAATGTTTTAATCGGAAATTATGGATCTGAAGTCGGTTTCTTGAGCAGCTACTCTGAAGAAAAAGGCGCCTACACTTTGGCTGCCAGTGACTCCCTTCCAGCTCAAGCCGTACTGTATGCAACCACAGAAAATCCGCTCATCGGTGAAGAACTATTTGCCTTGCCCGCTTATCTGCATTCCACCCCGGCACACAGTGCCAGCCTGCAGGTGCAAGACCTGCTGCGTGGATTGGTTGTACTGGTAATTCTGGTGGGTTCCATCCTGAAAATATTGGGGGCAATATGAGATCCCCATTGATCCCGATCATCAGCTTTATTGTTGGAGCGATCATCCTGGCCGGGTATTTCTTCCCGGGTTCAGGGCTGGCTGCTATTCGCACACCCATGTTGGATTGGGCAGTGACGCTCAGCGGTGTAGCTGGCCTGATTGCGATCATCAATCTGGTTTTTGGAGTCCACTGGCGCCGTCTGCGCGATTCATCCAAAGATTACCTCTTTAGCGGATTGGTGATTTTTGCTTTTTTGGCCACATTTGCCCTGGGCATTTTCCTTGGCCCCACCAACCCCGATTACCAAAAGGTCGTTACCGCCATCCAGATGCCCATTGAAGCCAGTTTGATGGCCGTCCTGGCAATTACACTGGCTTTTTCCAGCCTGCGCCTCTTACAGCGCCAGCATAATTGGATGGGACTATTCTTCTTCATTTCGGTCATTGTCTATTTGCTTCTGAACAGCGGCATTTTGTCCTTTATGGCCAATATCCCATCATTACAGGAAGTGGTCTCCAGCATCAGCCTGGTTCCGATCGCGGGAGCCCGCGGCATTCTCATTGGCGTGGCATTAGGCAGTCTGCTTACCGGCATTCGCATTTGGCTCGGTTCTGACCGCCCCTATAATGGTTAATTATGGCTGATATTCATTGCCCCATTTGTGACCGTATGAATGACGCCAATGCCAAACGCTGCTGGTATTGTCAGGCAGATTTAACACGCCAGGACGCCCCTGCGGAAAATGACTCTCAGGATTGGCTGAATAATTTGCGCGATAATTCGCCCGCTCCACAAGGCGATGATCAGCCGGAAGAACCTGCCAATTCATCTGAATCCCCAAATGAAGAAGTTCCTGCTTGGCTGGCACGCATTCGTACGCGTGAACAATCGGAGCGGGCTGCCTCGGAAGACGCGCTTTCAGCTTCATCAGAAGAACTTTCTTCCGAAATTCCTGACTGGCTAAATGAATTTAATCCGGACCAGGAGAAAGAAAAACCCGACGCAATCCTTCCTGCTTCTGCTTCCGCCCAACCGGAAAATGAAGATGATGATTGGCTCAAGAAGCTGGAATCCTGGCAATCTGAGCCTACCTCTTCACCTGAAAAGACCTCAACTGATGTGACGGTTGGCAGTCGTGAAAAACCTGCAGAAAAAAACCCCATTGAGGATGAGGCGGTTACCCCTCCCGATTCTGCCCTAATTAAAGACTCAGCCCCCGAATGGCTGCAAGCTTTCGTGCAAGAACCCAAATCCACTCCAGCGGCACAGCAGGGAAACCTCTCTGTTCAGCAGCCATCTACGAGTGCCTTTTTACCCGCTGAAAGAACACCTAAAAATGAAGAGGATTCTCTTTTAAGGGATTCAGAACCAGGGCAGATCTCTCCAACGGCTGAATCGATCGAGAGTTCCGAATTAGACACAGCTCTTGCCCCATCTCAACCCGGGGAAGAGAATGAAACCTGGCTTTCTTCATACAAAAAGATTCACCCCGACAAAGATATCAAAGAGCAGGTGATCCCTGCGCCGGTCGATCAAGACCAAACCAAGGCACCCTTTAACGAAAACAGCCTGATGGATTGGATGAAACCTATTGATCCTGTTACTAATCCTTCGCAAAAGGAACCAGTGCCGCAACTTGAACCCGCCGCCCTTCCTGCCTGGTTACAGGCATTAAGCCTAAAACACAATGGGAAAGCATCTGCCCCCTCCCACTCCTCTTCGGATTTTTCTGACTTTGGACCTTTGGCCGGAATTGAAGGTACCCTGCCGGGTGAAGAGTTAAATCAGTTTTATAAACGGCCGCAAACTTTTAGCGGACTGCTCAAGACCACTGAAAGCCAACAGGTGCGCTCGAAGCTGCTCAAGAATATTGCTGACCAGACCCACTGGGAAGATGAAAATCTGGAGGAAAAACCTCATTCACATATCTGGATTTTTCGCTTAATCGTGACTGTTTTAATGCTGGCCGCGGTCTTTATTCCGCTTTTATTCACCCAGATCTCCAGCATTGCCCCCTCGCTTTATCCGGATGAAGTCGTGCAGACCTTTAATACGGTCAACGCGTTGTCCGGTGGGAAACCCGTGCTTATTGCTGCAGATTTTGACGGCAGCCTGTTTGGAGAATTAAATTGGTCTTACCAGCCTTTACTGGCTCATTTAATGGAAAGGAATATTCCAATCGCTTTCTTATCCACCAATTCAGAGGGTACAACCCTGCTAAACCAATCCGCGTCTACTTTGATCAAACAATACCCGGCGTATGCCTCATCAGATAAATGGATGAACCTGGGATATCTCGCCGGCGGATCCATCGGTTTACAGGGTCTGGCGCAAAACATTCAGACTACCATGCCATTAAATTCAGCCCTGCAGTCTGCCTGGCTATCAAAACCTTTTGACACCGTTAAAAGAATTTCGGATTTTGGCGCCTTGATCGTGATCACGGAAAATGCAGACACGGGCAAATATTGGATCGAACAGGTAAAACCTTCTCTAGGCACAACCCCCATGCTTGTCGTGATCAGCGCGCAATCTGCTCCACTTTTACAGCCCTACTATGCCAGCGGGCAAATCAGCGGGTATCTTTCCGGACTCAATTCTGCGGTTGCTTATGAGGCTTTGACCAAGACTCCTCAAAACGCCACTGCGCATTTATCTTCCTTTCAGATCACCATGGTTTTAGCCATAATGCTTGTCTTGATCGGCGGGATTGTATCACTCATCTTTTATCACCCGCAACCCGGGAAAAAGAAGAGGGTGAACTCATGACCCTGAATACTGAATTGATCTGGACGGTCGTTAGTTTTGTACTGACCTTATGTATATTTAGTTATCTATTCGGCGATAATCCGCTCTTCCGTTTTGCCACAGGATTGCTGATCGGCGTTTCGGCAGGATATTTTGCCGTCATTATCATTTATCAGGTACTTCTGCCCAGGTTGGTTGTCCCGCTGTTACAGGGATCATTCCCTGCACTCATCCCGCTCTTTCTTTCGGGATTGTTGCTAACAAAACTGTCACCCAGATTGGCAAAATTGGGGAATCTGCCTATGGCCTACCTGGTCGGGGTCGGAGCTGCCATTGCCATCGGCGGTTCGCTTTTGGGTACACTCTTTACTCAGGTGGAAGGAGCCATCAACATCTTTGCTCCAGTGGCTTCTGCAGGTATGTCTCAAAAATGGATCCTGATCCTGGAAGGTGGTTTCCTTTTATTGGGTACGATAGCGGCTTTGGTCTATTTCAATTTCGGGGGTAAAGAGGATAAGGGAAACTCAGTACAGCGGTCGCCAATGGTCCGATTCTTCTCAGCGATCGGCCAGCTTTTTATTGCTATTACACTGGGAGCGGTTTTCGCCGGCGTGATGACTTCCACAATCACCGCCTTGATCGAACGCAGTAATTTTTTGTTGATCGCAATTAAGACTTTTTTTGGAATAGGATAATATGAGCCCGGCCAACCAGGAAGCATATTCGGTAATGGCACTTGATATCGGTACAGTTCACACCCGTGCGCTGCTCTTCGAAATTGTCGAAGAAACCTATCACTTTATCGCCGCCGGAGTCGCACCTTCCACTACTGAACTGCCGCAAAACGATATCGGAATTGGGGTTCAAATCGCCATACGCGATCTTCAGAATCTGACGGGGCGGATTC
>PMIV01000151.1 GCA_003158355.1 Anaerolineaceae bacterium | reverse complement strand
GAAAATGGAATGGTTGGCGCTGATTACCACAGGGGTGACGTCGGCCGCCGTGACGCGTTGGGCGCCGCTTAATTTGACGGCTGAGACGCGGAAGGTATCGAGGCTGGTGAGCAAGACGACCAGGATCAACAACGAAAAGGCAAGGAAGAGTGATGCTGACTGCCAGTTGAAGTTCAGGGCAGGTAGAGCGGGCATGCGAATTTCAACGCCGTTGGCACCCTGCGCATAATGCAGCTTGCGAACCGGGGCAGTGCGCACACCATCCATGTTGGGGGTGGCATAGGGCGAAGTACGCCGGTAAGGAGTCGCCGAAGTACGAGCCTGAGCGGCAGGGCGTGAGACCTGCTGGCGCGTTGTATTTACACGCGTCTGGCTGGATTGCTGGCGTTTTTGGCGAAGCTGATCTGAACGGGAATTACCCGGGCGATTACTTTCAGTCGTCATTTTTCGCTCCTGTAAGTGCGTACGGTGTTATCGCGGTCAGTTTTTCGGCTGACGGCAAGATCGATGAGCTTTTCGATGAGTTTCGGATAGTCCAGCCCGCTGGCTGCCCAAAGCTTCGGGTACATGCTGATGCTGGTAAAACCGGGGATCGTATTTACTTCATTCAAGAAGAGCTCATTCGTGTCACGATCCAGCAAGAAATCCACGCGGGCCATACCGGCACAATCGATGGCGGTGTAGGCACGTACGGCAATTTCCTGCACTTTTTTCATGGTTTCGGCATCGATTGGGGCGGGGATGAGCAATTCAGAATCCGGATTGATGTATTTGGCTTCGTAGCTGTAAAAATCGTCGCAAGGGCGAATTTCACCAGCAACCGAAGCGCGCGGGGACTCGTTGCCCAATACGCTCACTTCGATCTCGCGGCCGTTGACGCCGTATTCGATGAGGATGCGGCGGTCATATTGAGCTGCTTCCATCAGGCCTTCCAGCAGATCGGAACGGGTTCGGCATTTGGTAATGCCGACGGACGAGCCCAGGTTTGCGGGTTTGACAAAGACCGGATAAGTTAGTTTCTTTTCAATGCGGGCGATCACTACATCGATGGAGTTCTTGATCTCAGCGCGAGTGGCGTTGACAGAAACAACCACAGGGATGTGATTGGCGATCATGACATCTTTGAAGAGGATCTTGTCCATGCCTACGGAAGCGCCTAAAACACCGGCACCAATGTAAGCCACATCTGCCAATTCCAACATACCCTGCAGCGTACCGTCTTCACCAAAGGTACCATGCAGCACCGGGAAGATCACATCCAGGTGAGCGATGGGTGCCAATTCAGTACCGGATGCTGTGATGCGCAAAGAATAAAGCATGCCTTTTTGACGGGGTTCCGGCAGAAGCACAGCAGGAACAAGGTCTTTGATGGAATTCTTTTCAAAGGCTGCCAAAACCTCTTTACCGGTATACCAGGCGCCTTCGTGTGTGATGCCAATTTCAATAATGTTGTATTTAGCGGGGTCCAAAACAGACAGTACCGAACGTGCGCTCATTAAAGAGACTTCGTGCTCTCCAGATCGTCCACCAAAAATTACGCCGATGTTCATTTTCTCTGCCATACCTTTAATCCTGCCATTCTCCAAGGAATTCAATTTCCAGTTCAAGATCGACTGAAAATTTATTTTTTACTGTTTTTTGAACCAAAGAAATCAACTGATGGTAATCTTGCGCAGAAGCGCTGCCATCGTTGATCAAGAAATTACTATGAACCGGGCTTACTTCAACGCCGCCCACTTTTGTTCCTTTTAATCCGGCAGCTTCGATCAAGCGACCCGCAAAATCATTCGCGGGATTCTTGAAGGTGGAACCCATGCTGGCTCCAACCGGCTGCGAGCTGCGGCGTTTGAGGTTGAACCCTTCGACCTTTTCTTTTACAAGAGCAGGGGTGGAAGGGATCAAATTAAACGACGCTGTTAAAATGACTGCCTGACCGGGCTCACGCTTGAAAGTACTGGAACGATACTGGTAACCCATCTGAGCGCTGGTCAGCGACAATATACCCTTTACACGGTGCAAGATTTCTGCCAAAGCCAGAATCTGGGCGGTATCTTCGCCGTGTGCACCGGCATTTCCATAGACTGCGCCGCCAACGGTTCCCGGAATTCCAGCCGCCCATTCAAATCCACTCAATCCCCGTTCGGTTGCGGCTCTGACGACAGCGCTCAAGGCAGCACCCGATTCAGCTTTCAGTATTGGCTGAGTTGGGTTGAGATCAAAAGTAACGGCTTTGGCTTGATTTGAGAGCATCATGCCTTGCCAGCCGTGATCACTTACCAGGATGTTCGAGCCATTACCCAGGATGCGGAAGGGGACGGCCAGTTCCCAAAGGAAGCGGGCATCAGCAGCTAACTGAGCAGCAGTGGTCGATTCTGCAAACCAGCGCACAGCGCCACCCACGCGGGCAGTGGTGTAGCGTGCCATGTGAACGTCCGTCTGAAGGCGGTCACCAAAATGGTTTTGCAGTTCAAGAGCTAACTTCTCAGTCATTTTCAATTCCCTTTAAATATTGTCGATATGATCGATCAAGCGTTTTACGATGAGCTGACGCTGGATCTTGCTCATATCACGAAAATTCTGCGGCTCTGTTTGTTGCTGAGCAGGAATTTTGATACGAGTAATCTCGTTGACGACGAAGTCGTACTTGACCTCGATCCGGGTAGTTTGGGTAGGGTTGGCAANNAGCAATACATCACCGGGGAGCAGTTTTTTCTCAAGAAATGCAACGGTATCATCCATGGTTTTACAGTAATACGACTCATTCCCGGTCATTTTTTCAACAAGCTCGGCAGAGGAAAAAGCCTCGACCGGTTCGCGCGCCGGGAAAACTTCGGTGACAACAGTGACATCTGCATTGGACAAAGAAAGGATAAAATCTGCTGCCAGCGTCTTGGTACGGGAGTAAGTGTGGGGCTGCCAGACAGCAACCAGACGGCGACCCGGAAAGCGGGAACGAGCAGCACTCAAAGTAGCTTTAATTTTGGACGGATGATGCGCATAGTCATCCACAATAGTCACACCCCAGGCTTCGCCGATCACATCAAACCGGCGGCCGGTACCGGTGAACTTTGCCATGTGTCTGGCTGCATCATCGATTGGAAGACCCAGAGCATGCAAAGCGGCGATCACGGCCAGAGAATTGCGAACATTATGTTCACCTGGCACTTGCAGGGAAACCTGGCAAAGAGGGGAGCCGCGTAGGGTGACATCGTAGTCGTAACTACCCATCTGGTTGATTTTTAGATTCACGGCCCGATAATCTGATGCTTTTGAGAGACCATAAGTAAAAGCGTGAGCTGAGGTAGGTTTGCCATTCAATAAAGTAGTGCTATTCGGATAATCTGCACAGACAACCAGGAGACCATTGGGTTTCAGGGTCTGGATAAAATCGACGAAAGCCTGCAGATAGTCTGCAGGGGTAGGGTAGCAATCGGGGTGATCATATTCAACGTTGGTGAGTACGATCACTTCTGGGTTCAATCCGAGGAACATGCGGTCGTATTCATCCGCTTCGATAACGAAATATTTTCCCTGACCGGCATGAGCGTTCCCGGCGAGATTTTTGGAAACACCGCCAATGATGTAGGAAGGATCCAGTTGCAATTGATCCAGGCAAAAAGCCGTGATCGCGGTGGTGGTTGTTTTGCCGTGCGTACCGGCAACAGCAATGCCAGTGTGGTCATTGAGGAGGGTTCCCAGGAAATCCGAGCGTTTCAAAACAGGTATGCCGGCCTCACGGGCGGCGATCACTTCAATATTGGTATCCGGAACGGCTGAAGAACGTACCACAATATCAGCTCCCTGGATGTTTTTGGCATCATGGCCTTCAAATACATGCGCGCCGCGAATCTCCAAATCCAGCGCCAGCGGAGAGAGAATGCGGTCAGAGCCAGTCACCGTGTAGCCTTTATCGAGCAAGACGCGGGCGATGGAAGAAATGCCAGTACCACCAATACCAATCAAGTGAATGTGTGTCATCAGATAAATACCACCAGAACAAGAATAAATGCAGCAGCTACTGCAAAATAGATCGTCGGGCTGGCTGAAAGCCAAACGGGAGGCAAAGCGGAAATAAGACGTAAGGCTGCCTGGCCTGCTGTTGTAGCTGAATCGGGTGCGCTTACAAATGCGAATGGATAACCGGCAATGTGCAAGTAATACCATAATGATCCAAAGATCAAATAACCATTCAATGCGCCGATGAAGAAACCGAGCAGCGAATCTTGCAACAAATGACGTAAAAAGCGTTCACTTTCGGAGAGGCGCGGAATCTTGGGAGTCTGATAGCCAAAAAAGACCAGACTGCTCAAAATGATGGTGCGCAGCCAAAATACGGTTTCGGGTGTGCCCTTGGCGAAAGTTTCTTTGAAAAAGGGTACGTAATTTTCCAAAACATTCAAGCAAAACATGGCCAGAACAACGCTGAAGGTGACCAGTAATTCTTTGGACCAGCCGCGCATGGCTCCAATGATGGCAAAGAGCGCTACAAAGATCAGAAGCAATACATTTAAACTGATCATGCCCGCACCTTCTTTTTAGCATTTGCTGCAGCAGCCAGGTCCAGTACCAGGTCGGCAATTTTGGCGGCTGCATCCGGGCAGGCCAAAGACATCATGGCCGTCTGCATGGATGCGAGTCTTTTTTGATCCGATACCAATTGGTGAAGGGTGGGCATCAATGCGTCTTTCAGCAGCGAGTTCTCCAGCATGAGCGCGGCACCTTTGTCAACAAGGTAATCAGCGTTGACCTTCTGATAGCGCCAGGCAAAGGGGTAGGGAACCAGAATTGCAGGTAATCCATAAAAGGGTAGTTCGCCTAATGTAGAGCCTCCAGAACGTGAAAGGACAATATCGGCACTGGAAAAAGCCGCAGCCATTTCTTCGTGAAGGTAGGGGAAAATGTGGTGTCGCGAAGCCAGTTCTGCGGGTAGTTGAGCCTGCTGTGCCTGAATTTCCGGCCAGTCCAGTTCACCGGTAAGGTGAATTACCTGAAAATCGCGTAACAGATCGGTCAGATTGTGTTGAATTGCCTGATTGATGAGGCGAGCGCCTTTACTGCCGCCGACGATCAGCAGGACGGGTAAATTATTGCTAAGGCCCATTTGCTTGCGAGCCGCGGAGCGTGAAATTTTCTTGAGATCGCTGCGAATTGGATAACCAGTTACGGCAATATTTCTTTTGCCAGGGAAGAATTGTTTAGACTCGGATACAGTCAAAGCAATAACGTCTGCAAAACGGGAGAGACCTTTGATTGCAAGACCGGGTTCAATATCGGGGACATATAATAACTGCGGAATGTTTCTGCCGGCAAGTGCCATAGGAACAGCTATATATCCTCCGGTAAAGAGCAGAACGTCAGGTTGGAATTCTCGTATAATTTGCGCGGATGCAGAGATTCCCTGCGCCAGTTTGAATAAATTACCGGGCAGTGAACGGAGACCTACGCCATGAAGACCGGCAGCCGGAATAGAACGGAATGGAATAATTTGGCGAGAAACCAATTGGGCTTCCATCCCGCCAATTCCGCCTACCCAGAGGATAGACTCCAAACGATCAGTGAGTGCCTGTTGGATCGACAGGGCGGGATATACTCCCCCGCCTGTCCCCCCGGCGCAAATCAACAACCTGGCCACGAGAACTCCCTTCTGAAGCTGATTTTGTCAGTTTCGAATTTCTTGCTATTCCCATCAAAATACCGACACCGGCCAGGATGGTGATCATACTTGAACCACCCGCACTAATGAGTGGAAGCGCGTTCCCTGCCACCGGTATTAAATTCACAACTGTACCAATGTTGATGGCTGCTTCAGAAAATATCCACAGGGTGATGCCAGCAGCCAGCCATTTTCCCAGGTCGTCTTTGGCGCGGTAAGAAATTGTGAGCCCACGCCAGAGGATGACTAAATAAAGGGCAATAACGAAGAAGGCGCCTAAAAGCCCCAATTCCTCGGTGAGCACAGCAAAAATGGAATCAGATTGGGCAACTGGCAGACCAATGAACTTGGTGGTAGAGCGCCCCAGACCTGCTCCAAAAAATCCACCGTTAATGATCGCTTCCAGTGACCATTTCACCTGGTCAGAGGCATGTTCCGGATTTTGAATCCCACTCCAATAGTCGGCCAAACGAACGCGGGCATTCTTGTAAACGAGCACAATCAAAAAGCCTAAAATGCCCGCAACGACGACCACGGTGAGTATTTGGCTTAATTTACCGCCAGCAATGAAGAACAAGATACCGCCCAACAAAATGATCGTGGCAGCAGCAGAAATATCCGGTTGAGCCAGGATCAAACCGGCAGTAATGCCCAGGATTGTCATTAAGGGAATGAGGCCGAAGCTCCATTGATCGAGGACGTCGTGTTTACTGTAAAGCCAGAAGCATAAATAAATGATGATGACCAGCTTGGCGAATTCTGAGGGCTGAATTGAGCCATTGAAAAGTGAACGCTGCGGAACACCGCCGGCACTTTGACCAAAAATGAGCACACCCAATAACATGAGAAGGGTCACGATCATGATCACCACCACCCAACGGCGAATGCGGTGATAATCGAAAAAGGTCAGGAAAATGGCAACCAGGATACCCGCAATTGCCCAGGCGATCTGATGTGAGACTGTGTAATATTGCGACAATCCATTATTGACCAGGTATTGCCAACTGGCAGAATAGACCATTAAAAAGCCGATCGCCAATAAAGTAATCACCGCTATCCCCAACGGTAAATCGAAATTATCGGTGAAGAAGTGTTTCAGGGTTTTGGGTTTAGCAGTTACATTCGTCGCATTCATGGTAGATTGTTTACCCATTTCTTGAAATAATTGCCGCGTTCTTCAAAATCACGAAAAGCATCATAGCTGGTGCAGCCCGGAGACAATAAGACAACATCTCCCGGTTCGGATATCTGGGCGGCCTGATAAAGCGCATCTTCAAAATCTGCGGCACAGGCAACGCTGGTAAGTTTTTCTCCGGGAGTGAGGAGCCCCAGAGCAGAGAGTATTTTAAAGGCAGCTTCGCCAAAGACGATGACATGATTGACCCGGTTGTGGATCATGCGAGCCAGTTCATCCCAGGGAAGGTCTTTGTCACGCCCTCCCAGCAGAAGGATGATGGGTTCAGTAAAACAGCGCAGCGCTGCCATAGTCCGTTCGGGAGCGGTGGCGATGGAGTCGTTGAACCAT
>PMIV01000080.1 GCA_003158355.1 Anaerolineaceae bacterium | reverse complement strand
CATTAATATTCGTCCGGTGGTGGCGGCCTTGCGCGAGTTCTTTGGTTCCAGCCAACTTTCACAGTTTATGGATCAAACCAATCCGTTGGCTGAACTACGCCACAAGCGTACCCTTTCGGCATTAGGTCCTGGCGGTCTGCGCCGTGAGCGCGCCGGATTTGATGTTCGTGATGTGCACAACTCCCATTATGGACGTATCTGCCCAATTGAGACCCCTGAGGGCCCGAACATTGGTTTGATCGGTCGTCTGGCCAGCTATGCCCGTGTGAACGAATACGGATTCATCGAAACCCCCTATCGACGCGTGCTCAAAGTTTTGAGCAGCGACGACAGCCGTTTGGAAAACCGTCTTCTACGCGAAACCCTGACCGATGAAAAAACCGGGACAGTGATCGCGAAAGAGGGCGAACGAATTACCGCCCAGATGCTGCCCGCCATCAAGAAGCTCAAAAAAGCCAGCATTTTTATTATGCCGTTTGTTTCTGAAGAAGTGGAATATCTTTCCGCGGACGCAGAAGATAAATGGGTAATCGCCCAGGCAAATACTCCGCTGAGCAGAAAATTCGAATTCGAAGCTGAACAGATCTCCTGCCGGTTCCACGGTGATTTTATTACCGCTGCAGCCGACGGAGTCAACTTTATGGATGTGGCACCGCATCAGGTTGTGGGTATCAGCGCTGCGTTGATTCCCTTCCTGGAGCATGACGATGCCAACCGTGCTTTGATGGGCTCGAACATGCAGGCTCAAGCAGTCCCACTGGTGAATCCTGATATCCCCCTAATCTCTACCGGTATGGAACGTTATGCCGCTTTGGATTCCGGCCAGGTATTGGTCGCTGAAGAAGACGGCGAAGTGATCTCTGTCACCGGCCGTGAAGTATTCGTCAAGAATGCTGAAGGCAAGATTCGCGATTACACGCTGCGCAAATATCAACGCTCCAACCAGAGTACCTGTATCGATCAGCGTCCGGCAGTGAATAAAGGACAACGTATCCATAAGGGTGATATTCTGGCAGACTCCTCTTCCACAGTGAACGGCAACCTGGCGCTTGGACAGAACGTGGTCATCGCCTTTGTTTCCTGGGAAGGTGGTAACTTTGAGGATGCCATTCTGATCTCCGAACGCCTGGTTCAAGATGATAAATTCACTTCAGTTCATATCGAAAAATATGAAGTTGAAGCTCGTGATACCAAGTTGGGCCCGGAAGAGATTACCCGGGATATCCCGAATGTGGGTGAAGATGCCATCAAAGACCTGGATGAACAGGGTATTGTGCGCATCGGTGCCGAGGTTGGACCAAATGATATTTTGGTCGGCAAGATCACCCCTAAAGGCGAAAAAGAATTAACCCCTGAAGAGCGCTTATTACGCGCCATCTTTGGTGAAAAATCTCGTGATGTAAAAGACACCTCTCTGCGCATGCCTCACGGCGAACGCGGCAAGGTAGTTGAAGTAAAAGTGTTTACCCGCGAAGACAACGTCGATCTTTCAGCCGGTGTAGATATGATGGTGCGCGTATCCGTTGCACAGCATCGTAAGCTCACTGCTGGAGATAAAATGGCCGGACGTCATGGCAATAAAGGTGTTGTTTCCCGCGTAGTACCTGTGGAGAACATGCCGTTCCTGGAAGATGGTACGCCAGTGGATATCATTTTGAACCCATTGGGTGTGCCAGGACGTATGAACATCGGTCAAGTTCTCGAAGCGCATTTAGGTTGGGCAGCCAAAGAGCTCGGATTCGAAGGAATTACACCGGTATTTGACGGCGCCAACGAATACGAGATCGAAGCTGAACTGGCTCGAGCCTGGATGATGGATTACGCCTGGAAAGAAGCCGGCGAAAAATCTTGGGAATGGATGAACGGTCAGGAATTCGATCCGCAGAATATCAAAGATGACGAAGAAGTTCGTCTTCTCTATCTGGAACAGGTTCTGGGCGATAAATATGATGTCTCCAGAATGGCTACCGACCGTATTTATGCCCGTCGGGCCAACCTTGAATTTTGGTTGAGCGAACGCGGTTATGATCCTGCTACGATCCTGAGCTTCGACAATGTTGAAGCTGGTGCTGATCTATTCACTGAAGTAGACACTCGCGCGGTTGAAGTTTGCCTGCGCATCTGGCTTGACTCAGAAGGCGTTGATAACAAAAAGGTGAAAGCAGAAGATATCGTTCATGCTGCTGAAAAATTCACAGCCACCAGCGGCAGACCTATGCCGACACTTGGAAAACAGATCTTGCGCGATGGAACAAACGGCGAACCCTTTGACCAGGCAGTCACCATCGGTGTAATGACCATGCTCAAGCTGCATCACCTTGTGGAAGATAAAGTACATGCACGCTCTACCGGACCGTACAGTCTGGTGACCCAGCAGCCGCTGGGTGGTAAAGCACAATTTGGTGGACAGCGCTTTGGTGAAATGGAAGTCTGGGCGCTGGAAGCATACGGTGCGGCTTATACCTTGCAAGAAATGCTCACAGTCAAATCTGATGATGTGCAGGGACGGGTCAGTACTTATGAAGCCATCGTCAAAGGTCAACCGATTGAAGATCCAAGCTTACCGGCTTCCTTCCGGGTTCTGGTAAAAGAATTACAGAGTCTGGGTCTGGCTGTCGAAGCAGTGATGGATAACAAAGAAATTATCCGCTTCGGTAAAGACGAAGAGCGGGTAAGACCTCCGAAGCTCGAAACCGGCCTTTTGGGTCTGGGTGAAGAGCTGGAGGGGCTGCTCTAAAATTGATCAACGGTGCTGATTATTGGTACAGGGGTGGGGACTTGAGCCTGTCTTGACTCACCCTATACCCCATGATATAATCATGCGCCGTTGTGAAATTGTCTGGTGATTGGAATACCCTGGAGTAAATCCGGCGTGGCCATCATTGCAGTCGATGGCCTCGCCCTATTAAGCGAGAAAAAAATTGTAAGACAAGGCATCATTTTTACGGAGGCTAAGAGACGTGCCAACAATCAATCAATTGATCCGAAAAGGACGCGAGACCAAAAAGGTCAAAAGCAAAGCCCCGGCTTTGCAGTATACGCTGAACTCAATGAAGCAGCGTCGCACACGCCAGGACAAGGGCGCCCCTCAGAAGCGTGGTGTTTGCACAATTGTGCGTACCATGACTCCTAAGAAGCCTAACTCGGCGTTGCGCAAGATCGCCCGTGTTCGCCTTTCTAATGGCCTGGAAGTAACAGCTTACATTCCCGGCGAAGGTCATCAACTTCAGGAACATTCTGTCGTTCTTGTCCGCGGCGGCCGTGTGAAAGACTTACCTGGTGTACGTTATCACATCGTGCGCGGTACATTGGATACCACTGGGGTTGCTAAACGGTCGCAAGGCCGTTCGAAGTACGGCTCTAAAAAGCCGAAAGCTTCGTAATCATTTTATTTGGCCGGAGAAGTTTGAATGCGACGGACTAAACCAGAACCA
>PMIV01000245.1:162-3633 GCA_003158355.1 Anaerolineaceae bacterium | reverse complement strand
ATCCTGGCCTGGACTTCCAACAACCAGACGCAGTGGATTGCTGCAGACGGCGTAGTCATGCCAAACCGCGGCGACGGCGGCACTCTGACGACCATCCAATCCAGCGTGGCAGTTCCCACCGGAGCCGCCGCAGTAGCTGCAGCAGACACCACGGATGCAGCATCAACTACCGCTTCCAGTACCTCGGCCGCGGCAAGCACAAAAGCCGCGCTCANNCCACAGGGCTGGCAGGTTTATTTTGGTCTTGATTTAAGCAACATCGCTTTCAAAGAAGCGGAATATCAGGCAATCAGCGCACGTTTGCAAACTCTGGGCATCAAGCCCACCATTATCAGCGTCGCTTATGTTGATTCACCGTATTATCGGACGGAGTAGTTATTATGGATGCACCTATAGTCGTAGGAATTGATATTGGAACCACAAAAGTTTGCACGCTGGTGGCCCGCCTCGAAGGCGAGACTGGCATGCGCATTCTTGGGGTGGGCATTGAGCCCTCTCAGGGGATTCGCAAAGGCACAGTGGTGGATGTGGTGGCAGCTTCACAGGCCATTGCCCGCTCCGTCGAAAAAGCACAGCGTACATCTGGCCTGGAGATCACATCTGCACTCGTCAGCCTGGCTGGTTCGCATGTAGCTTCTGTCAATTCTCGCGGAGTAGTGGGAATCAGCGGTGGCGTAGTTCAGGAAGAAGATATCTATAAAGCCATCGATCAGGCCCGTGCCGTCGCCATCCCGCATAACCGCGAGATCATCCACGTGATCCAGCGCGGCTTCAACCTGGACGGTCAGGAAGGCATTCGTACTCCGGTAGGCATGTTCGGATATCGGCTAGAAGTCGAAACGCACATCATCACTGCCGCCGAAGCCACTGTCGAAAACATCCGCCAGTGCGTGCAGGCCTCCAACATCGAAGTCAGCCAGTTCGTCTTGAACCCCCTGGCCTCCGCCGAGGTAGTTCTGGATAAAACCGAACGCGATATGGGCGTGGTGGTTTGTGATATCGGCGGCGGTACCACCGATATGGCCATCTACATCAACGGCGACGTCTGGCACACGATGGTGCTGGCGGTCGGCGGCAATCACGTTACTCAGGATATTTCCGTGGGCTTGCGCGTCAGCCCCGAGACTGCCGAACAGATCAAGAAACAATACGGTTACGCTCTGCGCAACGAGGTTGCTGAGGACGAATTCTTCACCACCCGCGCTTACGGAGAAGACGAACCCATCCAGGTGAGCCGCCGTGACCTGGCACACATCATCGAAGCCCGCATGGAAGAGACTTTCCAACTGCTGCTGCAGGAGATCAAACGCTCCGGCTATGACGGTCTGCTCCCTGCCGGCATGGTCTTGACCGGTGGAACCAGCCAGCTACCCGGCCTTCGTTCACTGGCCAGCAAGGTCTTGGGCATGCCAGTTCGTTTGGCCCGCCCCGAAAATTTGGTCGGGCTCGTCGACCAATTGAATTCCCCTTCCTATTCCACCAGCGTCGGCCTGCTCAAATGGGCTGAACTGATGGATGAGAACCTGGCCCCCGTTCAAACCCGTGCTCCGCGCCGCGGCGCCCAGCATAGTTTGAGCATGCCAGCGGTCAATTGGGAAGAAATTAAAAAGTGGTTAACACGGCTCTTGCCGTATGATGATTGACCAGTCAGTAGACTGCTGACTGGCTTTTTAAAAGTTGTTATATAATTATGGAGGATAATACTATGGAGACTAACAATAAAGCCCTACAGAACGAAGCATTTGCCCGCATCAAAGTCATTGGTGTAGGCGGCGGCGGTTGCAACGCTGTCAACCGAATGGTTGATGAAGGTTTGCACGGCATCGAATTTATCACAGTTAATACCGATGCCCAGGCCCTCGTCATGTCGAAAGCCCAGACGAANNGCCGAAGAATCCTCAGAGGAATTATATGAAGCCCTCAAAGGTGCGGATATGGTCTTTGTCACTGCCGGTCTCGGCGGCGGCACAGGCACCGGCGCGGCTCCCATCGTGGCTCAGATCGCCAAAGAAATTGGCGCTTTGACCATTGGTGTAGTGACCCGCCCCTTTACCTTTGAAGGCGCCCGCAGATTGGCCTCTGCTGAGCAGGGCATCGCGCGTTTGAAAGAACACGCCGACACCCTGATTGTCATCCCCAATGACCGCCTCTTGCAGATCGTCGACCGCAAAGCATCTTTGCAGGATTCCTTTAAGACAGCAGATGATGTGCTGCGCCAGGGTATTCAGGGCATTTCCGAGTTGATCACCGTCCCCGGCCTCATCAACCTCGATTTTGCCGATGTGCGCGCCATCATGTCCGAAGGCGGAGCCGCCCTCATGGCCGTTGGCCGTGCCAGCGGTGAAGATCGCGCTCAAAAAGCCGCTGAAGCAGCCATTTCCAGCCAACTCCTCGACATTACCATCGACGGCGCCCACGGTATTTTGTTCAACATCACCGGCGGGCCGAATCTGTCCCTCTTCGAGGTCAACCAGGCCGCGGCTATCATTAAAGAGACCGCACATCCCGATGTCAACCTCATCTTCGGTGCTGTCATCGACCCCAATATGGGCGATGAGCTGCGCATTACCGTGATCGCAACTGATTTCGATCACACCGGCATGCGCTCCAGCATGGTCAGCCGCACCCCTTCCCGCTTGGAAGAGACCCGCAACGTGCAGAAGCCGCATTTGAATGACGAGGTCGAAGTCGGCACCGATCGTTATGCCAATAACGATTTCGCACCGCGTATTGTTGACCCCAAAGACATCGACCTGCCCTCCTTTATGCGCAGCTGGCCGCAGAACAACCATTAACAGCCAGGCGTGTCTTTGATCGCTACTTAATTCTGGTCCTCCATGGTACACCAGGGTGTCTGGGTTCGCTTGTTAAGCACCCGCACTCTGTCGATCCTGACAATCCGGCTGGCGGCTAGTCCCCGCCAGCCTTTTGATTTAATCCCCCTTTTCATCCATTTTTTGTCTTATTCCTTGTCCCATTTTCCAATGTATTTTTAAGTTTTCACAGAAACCCTTGGCACGTTTCGGTATTTATGCGTGAGAATGCCTGTATCTTGGGGTATTTTAGGCATCGAATACTATTTTTTCGACTTTAATTAGGACAATTTTTGCCTTCTTTTTTTAAGGTTAAAAATCGTTTTTCAATCTTGAATCACCTGTTCATTTGTGCTATGATTATCTACGTACATATACGGCGTATATGTTACCAGACCCCTATATATGGGGGTCATCTTTTTCTGAGCATACCGCTTCAGCCAGTGGGTGGAAAAGGCGGTCGCCCAAGAAGAAAATATTCAAGGAGTTCATCATTGCGTTGTCCTTACTGTCAACACGACCAATCCCGTGTTATTGATACGACTCACGATTCTCGCGGTGGGGTGCGCCGCCGCCGTGAATGTGAATCTTGCGGGCAGCGTTTTTCCACCTACGAGCGCCCCATCCTGGCCACGCCGCTGATCATCAAACGCAACGG
>PMIV01000245.1:0-144 GCA_003158355.1 Anaerolineaceae bacterium | reverse complement strand
GCCTACGTCCGCTTTGCCATCGTTTACCTTCATCTTGACGATTTAAAGTCTATTCGTGAAGAGATCGACCAATTATTGGATTCATAATAAGGAGTTTTTACCTATGGCTGCACAGTCCCACTCAACTCAATCTTCTCTGCTCGA
>PMIV01000175.1:6528-11090 GCA_003158355.1 Anaerolineaceae bacterium | reverse complement strand
AGGATATCCATTCCATTGTGATAGATCACACCCTTTAATGGCCTGGGATCATTGCTTCGTAAATAATCAAAATAGATCTGCGGGATCATCCAGCCGGGGACTTCATCTTCGCTGCGGGGAATATCCAGAATCTCGTGTTCCAGATCCTGGAGGGCTCGGCTTTGCAGCCGATTTCTCCAAAGTTTTCTCGAAAGAGATAAAAGATCAAAGTGAGCCATTTGTTCAAATGGATTCTCCATTCGATTTAACACCAAACGAGTTCTCAACAAAGGAATATCGAAACCTTTACCGTTGAATGTGACGATCGCGGAGAATTGTTCACACAGGTTGGCGATTTCCAACAGTAGGGCAGGTTCATCTGAAGGATCTTTCAAGATATATTGTTTTAACAGGAAGCCATTGTAAGTGAAATAGCCTAGACCGACCAGAAAAGCCAGTGTACCCGTGCCTCCGGAGAGGCCGGTAGTTTCTGTGTCAAGAAAGAGCAGTTTTGAAAGGTCAGTACCTTCTTGTGTCTGCACGCGGGCAGCCGTGGAAAGCGGGCCAATTTCTGTAGTTTTTTGAAAATTAATGGACCCGTGTTGATAGTCTGATGGATATTGATTCTCTACCAGATAGGTCAAGCCCAATTTGTTGGTAATTTCTTTCGCTTGCAGAATGGAAGCAAAATCCAATTCCGGAGGTTTAGCTGCGGGTTTTTCTATTTTAGAGGCGGGGACAAATCCGAGCGCTTTTAATCGGTCTGAAAGGGAATCCATCAGGAAGGATCTCCTTTTAGAAGTAAAGAAAGCAAATAAGCAGTTTCTTTTTTCCCGCCAATGCCTGCTTCACTGATCGGTCCTACACAAGAGGGACAGCCATCCANNAATCCCATCCCGGCCGGGATGGCATCATAGATCAAGATCACGGGCTTTTTATCGGCAAAATCAGCGGCAGGGTCGGCGAAAGAACCCAGGTCGTTCTCGTCGCACATGACTAATAAAGGCGACAGGTGATAAAGAGCATAATTTAAACCGGAGATGGCACTGCGGATCTTTACATTCAGTTCCACCAGACGGTGACAGTTGGGGCACAGGGTAACCAGATTGCTTAAGTCATTGGCGATAATCGGATTACTGAAAAGGCGAAAGGGAATCTTATGATGCACATGGTGAGGCTTTTCACCTTCAGCAACTCCGCACAGGCTGCAGCGGTTTTGATCGCGCAGTCTGGCTAAATTGCGCTGTTTTTCCCAGGTAGGCCCGTAATCATTTGGATCGCTGTACCATTTATTTTCCTGACGCATTTTTTCTACGACTTCGTTTTTCAGGGCCAACCAGAATCCGAAGGTCCTTAATGTGGTCACGGGCATTTCCAACGGCTCAAGCGATAGAATTTCACGGGTTGACCAGTCGATCTTCTTGAATCCGGTGATTTGGGTGTTAACCTCTATTTCACTAAAGTGGACTTCGTATTCTTGTGAAAATTCATGGTCAAGATCCTGGATCACGTTGATGGTCTGGCTCTTCACCGGTTCAGTGTAATATGGCAGATGGGTGGTTTCTAATTCGGCAATATTTTTTTCAAGATCGA
The DNA here is from genome assembly GCA_003158355.1 of Anaerolineaceae bacterium. GTDB lineage: Bacteria > Chloroflexota > Anaerolineae > Anaerolineales > Anaerolineaceae > UBA6107. Next base: position 9,518 of record PMIV01000175.1, on the reverse strand, counting down.
GCGATTTCACCAGGTAGGGATCCCCTTCATGCAGGTAAATGGCTCCGGGATGTGCCATCCAAAGGCTGCTGGCGTAATCCAATTCTCCAATAATTTGAGTTTTCTCTTCTGTAACCAGTTGAAGTGAAATGGAGCGGGTAGCCGTGCTCCGCAAAGAAATATTTGCGGAAGGGTAGTCCTGCGATAGCCAGAGGATACGTCCATTTTTGTTGATCAACACGCCCTGGGCTTCCAATACCTGCAGGAATGACTCCAAAGTGGAGGAGTCAACCGAACCAAATGAGTCACCGGTTTGGAAAGAAATCTCAAATGCGGCACATTGTAAGTGTTGGATCAAGATCAAAGGGTTATCCGGGTCAAGCAAAGCCGTCTCAGGGTTTCGTTCCATGATGTATTCAGGGTGGCGGCATAAGAATTGATCCAACGGGTTGGAGGATGCGATCAACACTGCGGCTGAAGTATTATTCTTTCGACCTGCCCGCCCAGCACGCTGACGGGTTGAGGAAATGGTGCCGGGATAGCCTGCCATGATTACCAGGTCAACACCGCCGATATCCACGCCCAATTCAAGCGCATTGGTGGCCACAGCCAACCTGATCAACCCGGATTTCAACCCTTGTTCGATCTCACGGCGGTCACTTTTCAAATATCCGCTTCTGTATCCGCGGATGAGTTCGGATTTTTGTGGATACAGCTTGCGTAATTCATGGATGATCAACTCAACGGTGCGTCGGCTTCTTGAGAATAAAAGCGCCTGCGTCCTTAGTTTCAGGATCAGTTCGGAAAATTGGATGGTCGTTGTGATCAATCCCTGCCTGACGCCCAATTCTTCATGAATGATGGGTGGGTTATAAAAGAGAAAATATTTTTGACCATGCGGAGAACCGTCTTGGTCTACCAGCTCAACGGGTTCGTCGATCAAACGGCCGGCATGTTCACGTGGATTGGCGATTGTTGCTGACGTGAGAATGAACTGCGGAGTTGACCCATAAAAATCAGTGATCCTTTTAAGGCGTCGGATGACATTGGCAACGTGTGACCCGAAAACGCCGCGGTAAATATGAACCTCATCGATCACCACGTATTTCAATTCACTGAAGAAACTCTGCCAGTCCGTATGGTGTGGCAAGATACCAAGATGGAGCATGTCAGGATTGGTGAGGAGGATGGATGCATTCTCTCGAATTGCCGAACGCAGGTAATTGGGGGTATCCCCATCGTAAACAGCAGGGATGGGGATAGTAGAGTTGGAAGAACCGTTTTTTAGAGCCATGCATATTTCTTGAAGTGAATTGAGTTGGTCGTACGCCAGGGCTTTGGTTGGGAAAAGCAGTAATGCTTTGGCCGCACCGGTCTTCAACTGTGAATTCAAGATCGGAATCTGATAGCAAAGGCTCTTTCCGCTGGCGGTTCCGGTGCTGATGACCACATTCTGCGACTGGGAAATCAGATCGATGGCCTGGCGTTGGTGAGAATACAGGCTTTTAATGCCAAGATTCTGCAGGGCCAGTACAAGGCTGGCATCGATGGAAGACGGAAATGGAAAATATTGGGGTTCACGCGCGGGGATGGAAGACCAATACGGAATATTTCCCCCAAACTCTGGAGAATTTTCCAATTGGTTAAGCAAGGAAATCAAAGCTGAATCTACCATTAGTAACATTGCTCCAGTATTTGATTAGAATTATACTCGTTGAATATAGGCACGGCAGGAAAATTTCAATGAAGAGGTGTAGATTATGAAACTCGCTGTAATTGGTGCCGGAGGCGTGCGCACGCCGCTCATTGTCAAAGAGTGTTACAAAAAAGCCGAATCGATCAATCTGACCGAGCTGGCTCTCATGGACACAGACGGCGAGCATTTGGAACAAATTGAAAAAGTTACCCAATCCATCCTGGATATTAAATCTGATAAGTTAAAACGAACGATCACCACTGACCCCGCCCATGCTTTGGAAGGTGCCGACTATGTGATCACTACCTTTCGGGCGGGTGGAATTGAAGCCCGCGTCATTGATGAACGGTTGCCGTTATCTCAGGGAGTGCTCGGGCAGGAAACCACCGGTGCTGGCGGATTTGCCATGGGACTCCGTTCCATCCCGGTATTGCTGGGATACATTAAATTGATGCGCCAATATTGCCCGAATGCCTGGTTGATCAACTTTGCCAATCCATCAGGAATGATGGCCGAGGCCGCTATTAACGCCGGAAAATGGTCAAAGACCGTTGGTATTTGTGATGCGCCAACAGAAGTTCAACGGGTGGTCAGTAAATTCTTGAATGTTCCCGAAGACGAAGTTTATTTGGATTATTTTGGATTGAATCACCTGGGCTGGACTCGAGAGATCCGTATTCATGGGCAGGATGTGTTGCCCGGACTGATCGAAAACCTTGAGCATCTACCGATCAAGGATCTTTTACCATTCTCAAACGGACTGCTGAAAAGCTTGAAAATGATCCCAAATGAGTATTTGTATTACTACTATTACGCGCAAAATGCGGTACATAATATCTTGCGCAACGAGCACACTCGCGGGGAAGAAATTCAGGAAGAGAATATTAAACTCTTCGCAGATATAAAAAGGAACTTGAATTCACCAAATGTATTAAAGGCTCGCTATACAAAATATCTCGAATCCAGACGGCTGCATTACATGGAAAACGAGACAGGTAAAGCCTCGATCGATGCCACGGAACCAATCACACTGGATCTGCAGGGTGGATATGCTGATGTGGCCTTGCGCCTGATCCGTTCGTTGGAAATGGGTGAAAAACAGGTTCACATTATCAACACCCTGAATAAAGGCGCCATCACGGGGCTGCCTCAGGATTGCGTCGTTGAAGTCCCCAGCCTGGTTGGCAAGGATTTGGTTCAGCCATGTACAGTAGGCGAAATTCCCCTGCATTGCCTGGGGCTGCTGGCGCGCGTGAAAGCCTACGAACAGCTTACCATTGCCGCGGCCGTGGAAGGCTCTGAAGCTAAAGCGATC
>PMIV01000175.1:0-6472 GCA_003158355.1 Anaerolineaceae bacterium | reverse complement strand
CATGTAATACGGCCCTGGCTTTGCACCGGTTGGGCGTCAAGACCGCCTGGGCTGTTGAGTTTGGCGTGGATGATTTCAGCAAATTTGTATTACAAGAATTCCGTAAAGAAAACTTTCCGGAAGATCTGTTTGTATTTTCAAAGAAACCGGTCAGAAAAGTTACAGTTTCATTGTCATTCCCTGACGACCGCGCTTTTATCGCTTATTACGATCAGGGAGCCATGATCCAGACTGCGCTCAAGGGACTCACAACTAAAACAGCCAGGATCGTTGTTGTGCCATCCCTTTTCTATGGGTCTGGTTTACAGGCTGGCTATCTGGCGGTGCAGGCCAAAAAGATGGAAATATTTATGGATGGGAATAACTCCTCCCAGATAACCATTCAAGACCCCAAGATCCGCAGCGCGCTCAAGATGGTACGGTTTTATTCACCTAACAGCACTGAAGCGCGGCGCATCACTCAAATGGATAATCTGGAAAAAGCAGCCAAAATGCTGGGTGAATTCTGTCAAACGGCAATCATTAAAGATGGTAGGAATGGTGCCTATTGCTGCGATAATGGTAAAATTTATTTTGAACCAGCTATCCGGGTGAAATGTGTTGATACTACTGGAGCTGGTGATTGCTTTAATGCTGGCTTTTTGAAAGCCTGGTTAGCGGGTAAAGAGATCCAAGAATGTTTGAAATGGGGAAATATTACTGGTGGCCTTTCGACAACCAAACCTGGAGCCAATAATTATCATCTATCGGCAGCCGAAATTGAAAAAATGATCGCCCGGAGGGTTAAATGAGCATTATTTTGTGTGTTGTAATAGGCGCGTTGATCGCTGTTTTACTCAATTACCTGGCGGATGTGCTGCCGCGGACGCGTAAATTTAGCCGGCCGGTTTGCCACAATTGCGGCCACGCTTTCACCCTAAGAGAGTATCTGATCTCATTTCGCTGCCCGGAATGCAAAACCAATCCTTCAAAACGCTACTGGATCGTATTAATTGCGGGAATGGCGGGTAGTGTTCTTTTGGCTCTGTTTCCTCTAAAGCCGTTGGGCTATTGGGCAAGTTTACCTCTGCTGGCCTTTTTGGCGTTGGTAATGATCATCGATATTGAGCACAGGGCGGTCCTGATCGAGACCGACATTGTCGGGTTTGTACTTGGCATTATTTATGGGCTGATCATTCATCGACCACTTGAAATGATCCTGGGGGGTATCGGGGGTGCGGGTATTATGGGTGTGATCTATTTTGGTGGCATCTTTTTTAACAGAGTGATCGGAACGATTCGCAATCAGAAAATGAGCGAGGTAGCTCTCGGGTTGGGGGATGTGATCGTGTGTGGTTATCTTGGGCTCATCATGGGTTGGCCGCATATTGCCGGGATGATCATTATTGCCATACTCCTCGGGGGAGTGTTTTCCCTTTGGTTTATCTTGGTTAAGATCATCACAAAAAAATACAATCCATTCTCTGCCATTCCCTATGTGCCGTTTTTGATCCTGGCAGCGATTACTATGTTTTATTTGCCGTAATTAATTTGCAGAATAAGCAATAGGGATTTTTTTCATAAAAAACAGGATACTCCATACAAAATAATACTTGCTTTTTTGGGCGAGTATTATGTAGTAAATAAAAGTTAGTAGAGATTGTATTTCGTAATTACTATGAAGGTTTATTCAAAATAAAATGATACCAGAACCAGAGCACGTCATTGGCAGGCTTCGATAGTATGGATGGCGACGCATCCTGGATGGCAGCGATTGGCTCATTGTTGCGCGCTACAAAACCGCTGATCCAACTTTCCCTAGCAGCAGTGATAATGGCGGCATTGTAAATGTGGGACTGGGTATCCAGATCCACCTGGCCGTTTCCCCAATCATCCAGGCAGCTTCCCAGGGTATCTGTGCAGCCGACAAAGGCGTTATTCGAGGACGGATAATTCATCGCAAGCCAGACGGGTTTGTTGAACTTGGAGAGCTCTGGATAAAGTGACTGCTCCAAATTCTGTTGGATGATCGCTTCAAGGTCTTGCACCGTGGCATTGCTGACCTGGGCCAGGGGAGGCGAATAAAGCACGTAAATGCCGTCCACTGAATCCAGCCAGGCGGGTACTGCGGTGGTACTGGGAGAGGCAACTGCTCCCAGTATGGTTCCTGAAAAACGAGCGCGAATATCTTGAACCAATTGACGCCACTGTGAATCAGCATCAGCGGGAGCATTGGCAGAACTTCCATCAGCAAGAATGCCGCTAGACATGGAAGGATTCAGCATGGGATCACCGATAATAATAGTCTTTACGCCTGTCAGCGCCGCCCAATCAGCCACTTGCATCATATAGCGGTGATAACGGTCGTACCAACTCGTCCACCAGCCGTCGTCTCTTTTGGCAGTTGCCCAATACGCAGCCGCACCGTTGGGGAAATTCACGCGGGGGAAGAGAGCGACATTCAGGTTATTTTGGCCTGCACGGATAATGGATGTTTGCATATCAGACCAGGAAATATCGGATCCAGGCAGGCCTTCAAGATAGGGCAGCGAATTGCGTGTAGCTGTCCAAGTGGGAGAAAATACAACATAATTCGAGCCAATTGTGGCGATTTTTGATAACCCATTGGCAAGATATGCAGTCAATATCGGCGAATATTTTGCGGAAATTTCAATACCTGCAGAAAAATCAGGTCGAGGGGAGAGCGATCCACCGTCGGTAACAATTACCGTAGGTGAGGTAGCTGCAGAATAATTTGTCCACTGAGAGATAGTCTGAGCCAGAGTTTGCGGGTTTTGTGTTGGCGTGAATTTTTGTTCGCTTTGGGCGACGGATTGAGTCAGATCGCAATCATCATTCCTGCAGAAGCGATACTCGATCTCTCCAAACAAAGAGAGCGGTGAATACAGGGTAAATAACCATTGGTTATCGCCGATCTTTGTCATGGGCAGGGATTCGAACCATCCAAATGGGTTGAATTGAATGGACACGATCTCGTCTGCGGGAGTTGCGGTTGCTGTGGTCACCAGAAATGAAACTGCGCCCATTGAGGGTGATTGAAAGGTTGTGGCAGTGTCATTTATGGTTGTGTCTTTGGCTGGGACGATCAATTCGCGGGTGTAAAATGCTCCTGCCTGATCCAATTCTCCATTCCAAAAGCCGTCGCCAAGTGTATATTTGTAATGGAAATCATAGCCAACAGGGAGTTTTATCTGAATTTGATATTTTCCTGTCGCTATTTTGGTTAAAGTCGGTAAATTGGAGGCAATAGTAGTGGATCCTGAAAAAAGGTCGGCATAAACATTGCCCAGGGCTTGGTCATTGCTGGCAATTCGCAGAGGCAATTGAATGGAGGAATCATCTGGAAGAGAGACATTAAAAGTAAGGGTAACCTGGGCGCGCTTTTCGAGATAAACAAAAACAGGGGTAGTGGCTTCTTCGGCGATGGCCACTCCTTGAGAAAATGACTTATACTGCCCATCCATGCTGTAAGCGACCAGTTGATGCGTTCCCGGAGTGAGACCTTCGAGAATAAAGGACCCGTCAGAGGATGTAGTGGTTTGAATTCCTTCGGCAGTCACCAAAAGATTGGGGATTGGAGATTTGCTGTCTTTGTCAATGAATTGACCGCGGACACGGCCAATGGAACTTGTATAGGGTTGATCGATCCAGCCGGCAATATTATCTTGAATGATGGCGGGGCCAGTGATATCTGCCAAACGGAACCTTACCTGGCTCCCTTGAGGCGAATATTCTTCTGTGCTGACTTCTGATTGGCGAGTGTAGCGATATTTGACCACTGAGCCAATAGCCAGGGGAATCTTAATATAATAAGTGCGATCGTCTTGTTTAACCATTTCAAACCGCTGAGGATTGAAGGACAACCCGGTTACATCATCCAGAAGCTCTATTGCCAAGGTGGTATTATCGGGTAAAGCAGCCGGAAGCAAGACTTGAAAAACTACTTCAGCCTGCGGTAAATTGGCAGTTGTTTGTTTGACCTGCGGAAGCAAGGTCAGCGGGTTGCACGAAGCGATTGAACTTAAAACAAAAATCGCTATAAAAAAGATTTTAAAAAAGTTTTGCCGTGCAGTAGCAAATTTACGATTCATATTTTAACCAGCAGACGAAAAAAGTTAGATGTTAGTTATATTTAGAAATTTTTGATGTATCTCAGATTGGTGATCTACCAAACTTCCTAAAACCCCGTTGACGAATCTAGATGAACTATCCGAACCATAAGTCTTGGCCAACTCGATTGCTTCATTAATTGCTACTTTTATTGGAGTTACCTCGGAAACCGCAAACTCCCACAATGCAATTCGCAATATATTTCTATCAATTACCGCTACCTGGTCCATTGGCCACTCAGGAGCGTGTTCCGCAACAATATTATCCAATTGGGTAACAATTGGAAGCACCCCTAATATAATTGCTCGTGAAAAATCTTGAATCTTCTCATCTATTGCTTCTTCAGAGAAACGTGATTCAAATATTTCACCAATAGGGTGGCCTGTCAAATCATATTCGTAAAGAACTTGCAAGGCGATTCCACGTGCCTTGGTACGAGATTTCATCCTGCTCTTCTACTTTTCTGCAAATGCGATATCTTCAACATGAATATTTACTCTACCTACTTCCATACCCACCATTTCGGAAATAGATCTTGATACTTGATTTTGGATGTTATGGCTGACTTCACGTACATTGAAATCACGTTTCAAGACAACATACAAATCAACATAGACAAAATTATCTTCAACCGAGACGTCTACTCCTTCGGTCATTCCTTTTTTAAACAGAGTATTTACGTCCCGCGGAACTGGGGTGAGGTGGCTGACGCCTTCAACACTTAATGCTGCCAGTTGTGCAATCGAAACCAATACTTCGGGTGCAATGGTTGTTTTGCCAATCGGTTTTTCTTTTTTCTCCATGATCAGTCACTCCAATTCTGACTAAATATCTTTTTAATTATAACCCCAATCATATCGAAAGGCGACGAAAGTAAAAATCACTGATGTTTACGGATAAATTCCAGACAAGCCATTTCTGCATCCGGAAGTTGACGATCTATCAGAACGCAGTGAGTCGATTCTTCCATGAAAACCAATTCCTTATCGGTAGAACTGATTCCTTCTAGAACCAGAATAGAACTGATTTGGTCGATCGAGCGGTCCAATTTACCCTGGAAAATGACCGTGGGCACATTAATTTTGTGCATGGAGCGTTTCACCTGACGTTGCAATATAAGCAATTGAGCCGCGGCATGTAAAGGAACAACATTAAAACCTTGCCATTCCATTGTTTCATCAATATGTTTCTTAACAATGTAGGATTTAAGCGGCCAGACAAATTCAGATGCTCCCAGGCCGGGGACTTTCAATGCTGGAGCAAATAACATGGCACCGGCGATTTCTGGGTGTGCTACCGTGAGCAGTATCGAAATCAATGCTCCCATTGACTCGCCGAGAACAAATACTCTGTCGCACTCTTTTTGTAGATCATGGTAAGCATTATCTGCACAATTGAACCAATCTTTCCAACTTACCCGGTTCATCTCCTCTGGCGTTTTTCCGTGACCTGGCAACAGGGGACCTGATACCGTGAATCCAAAATCATGTAAGAACTTAGCCATAGGGCGAACTTCGACGGTTGTAGCTGTGAAGCCGTGAAAAAGAAGAATTCCGGTGGAACCGCCTTTCCAGAAAAAGGAGGAACCATCTAAATCAGCATGTTGAAAGATATTATAAGTAGGCATCGCTTATTTGTCCTGAACTATTGGAATAGTAGAAACCGCAAACGGTAACACGGCAATTGAGTGAATGTTATTATCCACGGATCGAGCCAGGGCAAGGCCGGATTCAATTGAATTAACCGGTTTAAGAAGGAGCGATGTGACCTTTTCGGGTGGTATTTCAGAAACAAGTAGGATGGGGTGATCTTGGCTTATTCGGGCAATTTGCACCGCTTTATGCGGCCCCACAGAGAAACCCTCTTTAGTAAATTTGGTCATGGTCTCGTCAATTGAGTGGACATTTTCCATAAATTTCTCATATGTCTGGCTGCCGATGCCTTCTTCACAAGCCGCGGCCAAAAGAATGATACCGCCCGGGCGTAAAACCAGCGAAGCATGAGTCATCGCTTTCTGGGCCTGATACAAATTAATATCCTTTGGATACCCGCCGGCAGACGCAATGACCATATCCACCCGGTGAGGTATTTTTTGCATCGAAACACTGCGCGATGCCTGAATTCCTTCCTGCATCACCTGTTGAGGGTCTCCCCAAAAACACTTGAGGATTTGTTTTTCCACATTCATCACAACGTTCAGGGCCAGATTTACCTGGATCAAGCGGCCTATCTCTTCAATGTCCTGACGCAACGGATTTGAATCAAAATTTCCAACGATTGAACCTTTTTCTAAAAGAAGGGCATAGTTGGCATTGATCGTTTTGCGCCCACAAACGCCAATGGAAGCGCTTTTTACGCCGCC
>PMIV01000075.1 GCA_003158355.1 Anaerolineaceae bacterium | reverse complement strand
GATATTGATTTTGACCAAATTTCTGCAGCAGAATAAATCATGAAACCTCTTTTTACACCGCAGTGGCAAGATCCCGAACCGGTAATCGTTCCAGACGAACTGAGGCAAGCGATTTCAGGGTCTGAACTGCTCCTTGAAACGCTGGTGCGCCGCGGCTATGCTGACCCGCAAAAAGCACGCGCTTTCCTTGATCCTGATCAGTACACGCCTGCGTCGCCCCTTGAATTACCCAATCTCGCTATCGCTGTTGAACGAATTCAAAAAGCCATCGCAGATCATGAAAAGATCGGCATCTGGGGTGACTTTGACGTTGACGGGCAAACTTCCACGACCGTTCTGGTTGCCGGCCTGCGGCATCTGGGAGCGGATGTCCTTTATCACATTCCAGTTCGCAAGTCCGAGTCACACGGTATTCTCATCGAGCCGCTTAAAACATTTCTGCAACAGGGAATTCAGTTAATCGTTACCTGTGATACTGGCATCAGCGCCTTTGACGCTGTCCAATATGCCAGCGAACAGGGTGTGGATGTGATCATCACCGATCACCACAGCCTGCCTCCGAAATTACCTAAGGCATTGTCTGTGGTCAATCCGCAGAGGCTGCCATCAAGTCACCCCCTTTACACCCTTTCAGGGGTGGGTGCGGCTTATAAATTGATCGAACAACTTTGCCTGGAAGCGAATGACCGCGAATATCCAACCACCTTGCTTGATCTGGTGGCGATGGGATTGGTCGCTGATGTGGCCGCTCTCACCGGGGATACCCGCTACCTGGTTCAAAAAGGTCTTCAACTTCTGAACAGTGATCCTCGTCCCTCGCTAAAGAAAATGTTCAATGAAAATGATGTATTCCAGGGTCTGATTACCGAAGAAACCATCTCCTTTGTAATTGCTCCGCGCTTGAATGCTGTCGGCCGCCTGAGTGATGCCAACCCGATGGTGGATTTTCTACTCAGCTCAGACCCAGTGTTTATCGCCACAGAATACAACCAGATCGAAGGATTTAATGCAAAGCGGAAAATCCTCTGCGATCAAGTCTTCAGAGGAGCTCAAGCTCAATTGGAAGCCAACCCGAAGCTGCTTGAGCGCCCGCTGCTCATGCTGGCTCACCCCGAATGGGAAAGCGGCGTTGTCGGGATTGTGGCCAGCCGCTTAGTGGAGTTGTATCACCGGCCTGTGATCCTTTTGAATACCAAAGACCCGGCCATTGCGCGCGGTTCTTGCCGCTCAGTGGAAGGCATCAATATCACCGAAGCGCTGCGCCAAAACAGTGATCTTCTGCTCACTTTCGGCGGGCATCCCATGGCCGCCGGTCTTGCGGTTCGCAGCGATAACCTGGATGCGCTCCAATTTGGATTGATCGCCAGTATCAACCACATGATCTCCGAAAACCATATTTCACTAACCCTGCCCATCGATGCCTATATCGATCTGAACACCATTGATCTTGACCTGATCTACGATCTTTCACGCTTGGCCCCATTTGGAGCCGGGAATCCTCCCCTGCGTTTTGCAGCCAAAAATCTCAACATTCAAAACACATCATTTAAAGGCAAGACAAAAGAACACCTACAAATAAATGTTCACACGCAGAATGGGAAAAATTTTGAGTTCGTCTGGTGGCAAGGTGCCGGGTTGCCACAGCCGCAGGGCCCTTTTGATTTAGTTTTTCATGCTTCCGCCAATATATACAAAGGTAAAGTACGACCGCAATATGAATGGGAAGAATTTCGCGAAAACGAAGATCAATTAATTACCACAAGCAATTCACGAAATAAACCAAATACAGCCTGCTTTGATCTGCGCGCATGTATCGATCCAGTTGCCGAATTAACGAAGTTTGCAAAAGATCCCTCCTCCCAAATTTACAGTGAAGGGAATATTGTCTGTCCCTTTCCCCCCAGGAACCGTTTTAAGGTCATTCAGGATGAGACTTTGATTATTTGGTCTATTCCTCCCTCACCGATGATTCTGCAAGAGTTAATTACTCGAGTAAAACCTTCCAGGGTCATTTGGTTTGGCAACCTGCCCCCGGAAAATGATCTAAAAACATTGATTAGCACCGGTGTCAGCCAGATCAAGAAATATCTCACCCAAACAGACACGCCAGCACTCTCCTTGGCTGATTTAGCCTCCAGTTTGGCTACAACTATCCCGATTGCCAGGCTGCTGCTGAAATGGCTGGCGTATTCCGGTGAAATCACTCTGTTAAACCTGAATACTGAATCTGCCCTCTTCACTTCACAAAAAAATATGGGTGATCCACAAATGGCTGCCGAAACCAAAACTGAACTGATCGCTTTGCAAAAGGAGACTGCCGCATTCCGTGCATTTTATTTACGCAGTCCTTCGGTCGAATCATTGATCCCCCCTCAAAAATAATCCCTATACTTTTTATCTACTTTTATTGGCATGGTATACTCTTTTTGAACCTTAAAAAGACTTGGAGCAGCTTTGTTTATCCCGACCACACCGCAAGAAATTGAATTATTAGCCTGGCCTTCCCTGGATGTCATTCTGGTCTCCGGAGATTCCTATATCGATAGTTCCTACTCCGGGATTGCCATGATAGGCAAGGTCTTGCTGGATGCAGGTTTTCATGTCGGTGTGATCGCCCAACCGGATGTCAACAGTGATTTGGATATTAAGCGTTTGGGTGAACCGCGACTGTTCTGGGGGATCAGCAGCGGCACAGTAGACTCGATGGTTGCCAATTACACGGCCACCCTGCACAAACGCCGCTCGGACGATTTCACTCCCGGCGGATTAAACTCCAGACGTCCGGATCGGGCAGTGATTGCCTACACAAATTTGATCCGCAGATATTTCAAAAATACGGTTCCCATCCTTCTGGGCGGGATTGAAGCCAGCCTGCGCCGCGTTACCCATTACGATTATTGGAGTGATCGATTGCGCGCTCCTATCCTGTTTGATTCCAAGGCAGATTATCTGCTTTACGGCATGGGAGAACATAGCATTATCGAATTCGCTCAGGCTTTGAATAACGGGTTGGACCCCCACTCCATTCGCGGATTGGGTTATCTCTCTCACACCGCGCCAGAAAATTATCTCGAATTGCCCAGTTTTGAAGCCGTTTGTGCTGATAAAAAAGCCTTCATCCAAATGTTTCACACCTTTTACCAGAACAACGATGCCATTACCGCAAAAGGCCTGGTTCAAAAGAAAGCCGATCGTTACTATGTACAAAATCCACCCCAGATGCCCTTGAATCAAGCTGAGATGGACAAGGTCTATGCGCTTCCTTTTGAACGGCGCCAGCATCCTTTTTATGAAGCCCAGGGTGCGGTGAAAGCGTTGGAAACCATCCGCTTTTCCATCCCCACTCACCGCGGCTGCTACGGCGAGTGTAACTTCTGCGCCATTGCGGTGCACGAAGGTCGCACTGTTTCTTTCCGTAGCGAAGCTTCCATTTTACGCGAAGCCCGCCTGTTCACCAAAGACGCTGCTTTCAAAGGGATCATTCAAGATGTTGGCGGCCCGACTGCCAACATGTATGCCATGGAATGTGCCAAAAAGCTCAAATCCGGTGCCTGTGCTGAAAAACGCTGCCTCTTCCCGGAGGTTTGTCCCGTTATCAAAATAGATCATCAGCGCCAAATAGAAATGCTCAAGCACATTCGCCAGATTCCGGGGATCAAAAAAGCTTTTATCGGATCGGGCATTCGTTACGACATGGTCATGGCAGATAAAGAATTCGGTCTGGACTATCTGAAAGAAGTGACTCAATTTCACACCTCCGGGCAAATGAAAATTGCCCCCGAGCATACCGATAGTGCTGTACTTCGGTTGATGGGGAAACCTCCGATCAATTCATTGGTTCGTTTCAAACAGGCATTCGACCGTCTCAGTCTCGAAGCAGGCAAAGAACAATATCTCACCTATTATCTGATCGCCGCCTATCCTGGCTGCAGCGACCGTGAGATGAAGAATCTAAAAGAATTTGCTACACATGAACTTCATGTCGCCCCCGAACAAGTTCAGGTATTCACTCCCACTCCCTCTACCTATGCCAGCGTGATGTATTACACCGAAACTGACCCATTTACCGGGAAACCGCTCTTCGTTGAAAAGAACCTGCATCTCAAAGAAAAACAAAAAGAACAGATCACTGCCAAGACATTTCCTATATCAGTGAAAAATTCCTATCGCAAACAATCATTTCCTCATAATGAGAGAAGGTAAGCCGTGAACTCAACTACTTTGAAAAGAATTTATATCTCCTGCGCGCCAGGTCTGGAACCCGGATTGATCCGCGAGGCTCGTGAGCTGGGCATCAAACGGGATAAATCGAAACAAACAACGGATACGGTTTCAGATCTCCCCACTGGAGAAGACAAAGGTGGAATTGAGTTCGAAGGCACCGATGCACAGATCTATCAGTGCAATCTCCACCTACGCACAGCCAGTCGTGTGGTCGTGCGCCTGGGAGAATTTTATGCAGCCGCCTTCTCGGAGCTGCGCAAGAAGGCCAGCCGATTGGAATGGGAACAATATATCCGCCCCGGTCAATCTGTTGCAATAAAAGTGACTTGCCATAAATCCAAACTGTATCATTCAGATGCAGTAGCCGAGCGCGTTTTAGGTGCTATTGAAGACCGTTTATTGCGTGCCCCAAAAACCGCTGAAAATGACAAATTGGTTCAGGTGGTTCTGGTCAGGCTCGTCAATGACCTGTGCACGATCAGCATCGATACTTCTGGTGAGCTTCTCTATAAACGCGGTTACCGTCAGGCGGTAGCCAAGGCACCCCTGCGTGAAACGCTGGCTGCCGGGCTGCTTTATGCTGCTAATTATCAAGGGAAAACGCCTTTGGTAGATCCATTCTGCGGCTCTGGTACGATTCCCATTGAAGCAGCCCTGATTGCCCGTAATATCGCCCCGGGTATCAACCGCCGGTTTGCTTTCATGGATTGGCCCACTTTTCAAAAAGATGTCTTCCAACTTGACCTCGATAAATCTCGCAAAGATATCCAATCTACAGATCAATTCTTCTACGCCGCTGACCGCGATCGCGGTGCAATTGACATGGCCACCGCCAATGCAGCCCGAACCGGTGTCAACGGCAACATCCAGTTTGCCTGTCATGCTGTCTCCGATCTTCCTCACTTCGATATTCCCGGCAGTCTGATCACAAATCCACCCTACGGAATTCGCATCACTTCCAGCAAGGATCTACGCAACCTGTATGCCAGTTTTGGTAAAGTGCTGCGCAACAGCTATCAGGGTTGGCAGGTTGGAATTCTTTGCAGTGAAGAAGCCTTGATGGCTGCTCTTGAAATTGGCCCCGCGCAAAAGGTGATCCATTTGATCAACGGCGGAATTTCAGTGAAATTTTCACTCTTCACCATTTCTTGATTCGTTTTTCTGAAAATCATTTTTCTTTTTCATTGCGTGATGTATAATCAAAAAGTTATCCACATTGGGTCTTCGTATAACTCAAGTATGGTATCCAAAT
>PMIV01000026.1 GCA_003158355.1 Anaerolineaceae bacterium | reverse complement strand
CCCAAAGCCTTTGAACAAAGCGCCGGCTTTTTACGCATCCGTGGCGGTAAGAACCCGCTGGATGCCAGTGCCATTCACCCCGAAAGCTACCCGGTGGCCGAAGCCGTCTTAAAACTGGCCGGCTTGAGCACTTCTGCCGACCTGGAAAAGCGCAAAGAAGCCATTGTCAAGTTGCAGGCCCAGCCCATCAAACAGTTGGCCGAGCAGATCGGCTGCGGCGTGCCTACCCTGCAGGATATTCTCGAGCAGCTCATCCGCCCCGGCCGCGATCCGCGCCAGGACGCGCAAGCGCCAATTCTACGCTCGGACGTGCTCAAAATGGAAGACCTGACCCAGGGTATGCGTTTGAAGGGAACCGTGCGCAACGTGGTCGATTTCGGCATCTTTGTGGATATCGGCGTTAAGCAGGATGGCCTGCTGCACCGCACCCAGGTTCCGGCTGGAACTCTGCTGCAGGTGGGCGACATCATTGATGTGATCATCCTCAAAGTGGAAGAAGAACGCGGCCGCATCTCGTTGGGGATGGAAAAACAATAAAGCAAGCAGGTAAAATAATTACTGCCCCTTTTTTATTGACTGGAAAGCCTCCCAAATATATCCTTATATGAGGAGGCTTTTTTATGACAAAATACAACTTAAAATCACTGAAACTTCCCGTCTTGACCGGGGCTGGCCTTAAAGCGTTTACCGCAGCAGTTGAAAACCCTGTCAGCCGAGTGTTTCTCATCGATACTTTGTTGGAAAACGGCGGCATTCCCATCCTGCGCAAGTTGATCTTGAACGAGGAGCCAACCTTTTTCCCATTGGTGAAACCTGAAAGCGGCGCTCATGAAAAAGCCGGCCGTTTTGAACCGGGGGCGCAGCCCAAAGACTTCCCTTACCGAACCGCCCGCGATTATACCGAGGCATACAAACAGGGAACTCTGTCTCCAGTCGAAGCCGCAGAAAAGGTGCTGGCCGCAATTGAAGCCAGTGAGCATGAAGGCACCCCCCTGCGAACTTTCATTGCCATCTACCGCGATGACGTAATAGCGCAGGCAAAAGCTTCTGCCGAACGCTATAAGAACCATAAGACTCTGGGGCTGCTGGATGGTGTTCCGGTGGCGATCAAAGATGAAATTGACATGCTGCCTTACCCCACGACGGTGGGAACCCGTTTTCTGGGTAAATCTCCGGCCTTAGAAGATTCAACTGTGGCAGCACGCCTGCGCGCTGCCGGAGCGCTGCTGGTGGGTAAAACCAACATGCACGAGATCGGCATCAACCCCAATGGCTGCAATGCCAATTTTGGTTCGATCCGCAATCCCTACGACACCAACTGTGATACCGGCGGCAGCTCCTCCGGTTCGGCGGCGGCTGTGGCTGCCGGACTAGTTCCTATTGCCATTGGTGCGGACGGCGGTGGTTCGATCCGCATCCCGGCTTCCATGTGCGGAGTTGTTGGCCTGAAGCCAACTTTTGCCCGTATCAGCGAAAAAGGTGCGGCGCCGCTGTGCTGGAGTGTGGCGCATCTGGGCCCGCTGGCCGCCAGTGTGGAAGATGCCGCCCTGGCCTACTCAATCATTGCCGGACCGGATGAACACGAACCGAATACGCTGGAACAACCGGAAGTGACCCTGACCGATTGGCAGAAACCCGGTCTGAAGGGTGTGCGCCTGGGAATTTATAAGGAATGGTTTGAACATGCTTCACCCGAAGTGGTGAAAGCCGGATACGCCATGCTGGAGCAGTACAAAAAACTTGGCGCTCAGGTGATCGAGATCGAGATCCCGGAATTAAATGAGATGCGCGTTGCCCATGCGGTGACCATCCTTGCAGAAATGGCATTGTGCATGCGCGATCACGCCGAACATGAAAAAGAACACGCGCTGGCTGTGCGTCTGAGCCTGGTTCTCGGCCGGCTCTTTACCGCCATGGATTACATCAATGCCCAACGGATGCGCACCCGCGCACTGGCGATATTCGCCAATGTATTCAAACAGGTGGATGTGATCCTTACACCTGGCACGGCACTGGCCGCTCAACCCGTTCCGGCCGGCGGATATGAAGTGGGCTGGTCCGACCTGGGCGTGGATACTGAAATGATGCGCTTTGTCTTCCCGGGCAACCTGACCGGTCTGCCGGGCATCACCTTTCCGGTGGGGTATGACAGCCGCGGTTTGCCCATTGGCATGCAGGCTATTGGCCGGCACTGGGAAGAAAACCTCCTGCTGCGCGTAGCCTATAATGCCGAACAAGTGGTGCAGCGTGTGACACCCAAACGCTATTACCGGGTATTCTAAGATCTGGTTATTCAATGAGAGAGACAGGCGAAAAGCTTGTCTCTTTTTTTTCACTGTAAATGGAACAGCGGGAAAAGTTTGAGAATTAATAGAACTTTTTAAGGTCATTTCCGTATATTATGTTAAATAGATTATTCGTTGGAACCAATATCACCCGGTAATCGTTCAATTTTTTGTGGAGAGGTAAAAATGTTTGAAATTAGCAAGATCTTAAAACGTTCCTGGCAGATTCTCTGGGACTATAAAGTGTTATGGATCTTCGGATTCCTGCTGGTGCTCAGCGGCAGCGGAGGAGGCGGTGGAGGTGGATCAAATTTCTCCACCAGTATGCGCCAGAATATGAACGGTCGTAATTGGTCGAACCAATTTGAAAATCAACCCTGGGGCAGGGAAGTTACCACCTGGCTGACGCAAAACTTTGGCCGTTTCTTCGATACGCAGGCGCATACCCTCCAGTTTGTCATCTGGGCTGCTGTGATCATCTTTGCGGTATCACTCATCATTGGCCTCATTTTGGCGTTGGTGCGTTACCCGGCTGAGACCGCGGTAATCCGCATGGTGAATGAACACGAAGCTGAAGGCACCAAAATGGGTTTCAAACAGGGTTGGAGAATGGGCTGGAACCGGCGCGCTTTCCGCATCTGGCTCATCGATTTAGTGATTGGTATCCCCATTCTGCTGATCTGCCTCGGATTTGTCACGGGCTTCGGATTCGCTGTGTACAATGCGGTGAAAATTGGCAGCGGAAACACGGCTGCTGTGGGAGGGGTGGTCGCTTCGATGGCATTGGTTTTCCTCCTCCTCATTCCCTTCCTCTTGCTGTTTGTGCTGGTGGGCATTGTACGTGAGTACATCATCCGCTTTGCTGCCATCGAAGGCACCGGTGTGTGGGAGTCTTTCGCAAAAGGCTGGCATTTCTTCACCAAGAACTTCAAGAACACGCTGCTCATCTGGCTGGTGCTGATCGGGGTGGGCATTGCGACGGGGCTCGCCATGATGCT
>PMIV01000204.1 GCA_003158355.1 Anaerolineaceae bacterium | reverse complement strand
AACCAGCACCTGGTCCACTTCAACGATCGTTTTTACTTCTGCATCAAAAGCAGGAGCGAAGCGCCCCTCTTTATCAAAAACTGAAACGCAGCGGATCAGTTCCATGCCGGTCAGTTTTCCGTCTTGTTCCAACACGCGCTGCGGCCCCCAGGAGGGCAGGAAGGTTAATCCCTCCTCATGCGCCTGCACAATATCTTCAGGGATGGCAGGCATCGCCCCCAGGCTTTCGAGACTGGCGATCATCACCTTTTTGGCGCCAGAACGTTTTGCGCTGATCGCCACATCGATTGCAACGCTGCCTCCGCCGATCACCAACACTCTCTCACCGACAGGTTTGGCTGATCCTTTTTGCAAATTGATCAGAAATTCCAAGCCAGAGTCGAGCAGTTCGCTGTTTTCCAGTTTCAGTTTCTTGCCGTTCCATAAACCAGTCGCCAGGAAGACGCTTTGGTAGTGCTTTCGCAAGTCTTCCAAAGTGAGACCCTCGCTGCCGATACAGGCTCCGAGTTTGAATTGGATGCCCATGCTTTCCAGCGCTTTTATCTGGTTCCGGACGATCTCTTTAGGTAAACGGTACGCCGGGATGCTGTATCTGAGCATACCGCCGGCTTCGGGCATTTGTTCGTAAACCGTCACCGTGTGGCCTTGTTTGCGCAAGAAATAGGCTGCCGTCAGCCCGGCAGGGCCGGAACCGATCACTGCCACACTCTTACCGGATTCGCTTGCGGGTGCCTGAAAATATACATCGCTGTGTTCCAGGGCAAAATCACCCAGGTAACGTTCCACGTCGCGAATCGAGACCGGTTCATCAAAATCTGTCCGGTTACATTCTTCTTCGCAATAGTGCGAGCAGACCCGGCCCATGATCGCGGGTAGCGGGTTGGTTTTCATGAGGATTTCTACTGCTTCTTCGACCTTGCCCTCGCGGAGTTTGGTCATATAAGTGGGTATGTCGTTATGGATTGGGCAGCCAGACTCACAAGGAGCTGCATTGACACATCTGCCGCCAAAGATCGAGTGATAACGGTTTTCGGCAAAGATCGCATCGCACCACCTACCTCCTTTGCGCAGGCAGTCGAAATTGTTATTGGGGTTGCGGTAGTACCAGCAGCGCGGTTCCTGGCAAAGGTTACCGGCTATGGTTGCCACATTGCGGATCTGCGGGGANNATTTTTGGCAATATCGGCGAGAGTAGTCAGACTGCCAATCTGGATACCATCTGCTTGCACTCTGATATATTTGGATTCGCTGACCGATTTTAACCCGATGAGTACTTGCACAGGATCGTCGTGAACAGCGTCCTTGAGCACTCCCAACAGGTCAGTGCCGCCTGCGATCACAGCCGCATGGTCATTCTCTTGCAACAGATCTTCTGCCTTCTCCAGGCTTTCAGCACGGATGTATTTGATGGGTTGTAATGTCATAGGTTTACCTCAAATCCGTCCCAAAGCACGGAGAACTTTATCGGGAGTGATGGGAATCTCATCGATCCTGGCACCAATGGCATTATAAACGGCATTGGCAATTGCCCTCGGAGTACAAGTGAGTGTGCCTTCGCCGATACCGCATGCCCCATATTCGCCCGCACCGCGCCAGACTTCTAAAAGCACCGGCTCAATTTCGGGCATATCCAAAATGGTTGGCATCTTGTAATCGATAAAATTAAAGTTCAGCGGCACCCCATGCACCGGGTCATAAATGATCTCCTCGGTCAGGGCCTCGCCAATAGCCATTACCTGGCCGCCGATTTGCTGAGACTCTGCCCCCGAAGCATACATCACTGTTCCGCAGTCGTTGATAATGACCAACTAGACCACCTGTGTGCGACCGGTAGAGGTATCCACTTCCACTTCGGCAAAACTGGCGATATAGGGCACTCCGGTGCGCTGGCTGGCAGGGTGCCTGCTGATCATTACTGATATCGGAACCAGGTCACCTTTCATCAGCAATTCTTTGACACTAATCTCTTTTCCTGCCCCAACAATCCGACCTTTTACGATTTCAAGGTCATCAGTTTTCAATTGCAAGAATGAGGCTGCCGTGTCGAGAAGTTTTTTCTTCAATTCCTGGGCCGCCACTATCATCACTTCTGATTGCAAAAAGGAAACCGCGCTGTCAGTCTGAACGCAGTCGCGCATGCCTCTATCCGTGTCTATTGCAGCCACCCACGCTATATCTTTGGGCTGAATTCCCAGAAAACCCAGGGCTTCAGCGCAGCCAAGCACATTGCAGGTATTCGAGCCGGTGCCAGTCTCAACGGTAGGTGCGTCCAGCGTCACAGTGCAATCCGGGTTGAGCGTGATCTTCACCTGAACCTGCCCGCGCCGTTCTTCCTGCCACTCTGCGTGCCAGCCGGGATGAACAGAAAAGCCCACTCCACGCCGCTTGAAACCCTCATAAAGAGGTCCGGTACCCGGTTGGTGTCTTTTTTCAGTCCAGCCAATTCGCTGTGCACCGGTTTCAAGCACAGCCTTCAGGCTGGCATCCGGGCAGCTTCCCCATTCGTGCCCAAAATTCTGGATCGAAAGCGCAATGGGATCCTTCCCTAATTTTTCGGCCAGCCCATCGATCATCCGCCCGAAAATAAAGTTGAATTGAGAATTGCCCACTCCGCGCATCATGCAGCCAGGGATATGATCTGTGTAAACAGCGTAGGATTCCATCTTGATATTGGGAATTGGCGCCAACGCCGCTTCTGAGATCTCTGCCGGCGCAAATTTTAGGGCAAATACCGAGTGGTCAGCATGTGCGCCGATATCCCCAATGGACTTAAAATGCAGCGCTGTGATCGTTCCATCCGCTTTGGCGCCCACTTTGCAATGGTACTGTGCCGGCTGACGGGTATCGTGAAAACTATCGCGCCGGGAATGTTTGAATTTTACCGGCTGGCCAGCTATTTTCGCCAGTAGTGCAGTAAAGATGAAGAACGGTTGGTCGCCGGTGTCACCGCGGCCAAATTGTCCTCCCACGTATTTGCTGACAACCCGTACTTTATGGATGGGTATTTCCAGCATCTGGCTGACGTGCATGCGGGTCTGGTCTGTTGCATATGAATTGGAGATGATGGTTAATTGATCTCCTTCCCATGTTGCCATGCAACACCACGGATCCAGAGATCCCTGGGTAGGGTTGTGGTGTTTGGTGTCCATTTCCAGAACGACATCCGCTTCGGCAAACCCTTTTTCGATATCCCCTTTTACCAAGAAGACATCCGGGCCGCCGACAGGGTCGGGAGGCAGCACATTTGTTGAAGCCGTCTCGGGGTGGATCACCGGAGCGCCGGGTTTCAAGGCTTTGAGTGGATCCAACTCAAACGGAAGCACTTCCCAATCGACATCGACAAGTTTTAAGGCCTGTTCAGCGATCTGCTGGCTGATTGCCGCAATCGCGACACCCACTTCGTCGCCAGCCCAGGTGGCATAATCACCCAGCACGCGGCGGTCGCGGAACTTGCGCCACATCATGCCTTCATAGCTGACGGTATCCACAGCATCCGTCCAACCCGCGTTGGTCGGTTTCATGCGCAAAACTTCGGGATCTTCGTAAGTTAATACCGCCTTGACGCCCGGAAGTGCCCTGGCTTTACTGACATCCATACGGATAATTCTTGCCCTGGGGTAAGGACAGCGCAGCACAACCGCGTGCAGTAACCCTGGATAGTTGCGGTCTGAGATCATGTCATCGGCGTATGGAGCACGCCCATGCGCTTTCTCATCCGCATCGATGCGAGGTTGGTAACCGCCGACAAATTGCCGTTTCATACGTGGTTTGTAAGGAATGGTCATTCCTGCCTCGCTCTCTGCGCAATTTTCTCAGACGCATGCCGCACCGCCATTACAATTCCAGCATAGCAGCCGCAGCGGCACAGGTTTCCAGACAGCGCCTCTTTCACCTCATCCAATGTCGGATCCGGATTTTCATTGAGAAGTGCACGCACTGACATCACAAAACCCGGCGTACAATATCCGCATTGGAGAGCTGTACCGTGCCCGGGTTCGCTCTGTTCTGCAAACGCTTCAATCACCGGGTCGTCCTTTGCCAGACCTTCAATTGTAAGAACATCTTTGCCATCTGCTTCCACAGCAAGCATCATGCACGAAAGGATCGCTTTCCCGTCCAGAATGATCGTGCACGCTCCGCAGGCTCCTTCATCACAACTCACCTTGAGACCTGTGAAACCAAGCCTTTCCCGCAGAAATGCCGAAAGTGTAGTGCAGGGCTCGAGATCGCGTCCGATCTCATACTCGTGCCATTCGCCATTGATCCGTAAATTGATTTTTTTATTTACTGAATTTCGGGGACTGTCAACCAACGGAGCCTCCTTCGAAGATTTTTCTAAGTTATTTTTACACCTATTTGAAGTCTTTGCCAACAACATATTTTATTTTATCGAAGAATTATGAATAGTAAAAGCTTATGGGCCAACCAACACAAATATTCCGGGGAATCGACAACCACATCAACCCCCAATTGAAGTAAATTTCTGCTCCTTCATTATCAATGAAGACCCTGTCAACCTGTCATAACCTCCTTGACAATGACCTTGTATCATGCCATACTTAATTAAGACTTACCTTGCTATCCTAACGACGAGGAGGTGGTGCTCATGAAGTGTAAGAGCTATAAACACAGCGCTGCGGCATCCCTCCTCACGATAAATTAGGGAGCCGCAGCGCCCCAACCACCGAGAGCCGTCAATCCTGGCGGCTTTCGGCTTTAAAAGGGGATTCCTGATGGAGGAAGCATGATCCAAAACCAATGGTACGTGGTTCTTCAATCCAAAGAAGTTAGATCACAAAAAATCGTTGGTGTATTACGCATGGGTGAACAAATGGTCTTCTGGCGTGATTCCAGCGGAAAGGTGACCTGCCAGGCGGACCACTGTCCACACCGCGGTGTGGCCTTGAGCGTCGGTTGTTTGATGGGAGATAGGATCCAATGCCCATTCCACGGATTTGAATATGACCGTTCCGGTAAATGCACCTATGTACCAGCCAACGGCCGCGTAGCCGAGACCCCGAACGCCCTGCACGTAAAGACTTATATGACTCGCGAGGAACACGGCTATATTTACATCTGGTGGGGTGAACCGCTGGTAGAGTATCCCCCATTGCCCTGGTTCGAAGATTTGGATGCGAGCTTTACAACCAGTGATTTTAAGGCAGCCTGGGCAGCGAATTATTCGCGTATCATCGAAAATCAACTCGATGTCTTTCACCTTCCTTTTATTCATGCCACCACCATTGGCCGCGGCAATAAAACTGTGGCTGACGGCCCCATCACCTTAGTGGATGATAGCTCATTGGAAATTTGGGTTAGCAACCGTCTGGATAATGGCAAAACCACTGCGCGCCGGGCCATTGATCTGCCCAAACCGCAGCGACCCTATTTTCTAAAATTTAAATTTCCCCATCTATGGATGAATCGAATTTCAGAGGATATGCGCATTAGCGTTTTCTTCACTCCAGTGGATGAAGAAAATTGCGTCATGTATCTGCGTTATTATCAGCGCTTTGTCAAGATTCCTTTACTGAAAAATCTTGTCGCTGAACTCATCAATTTATTCAGCATCGTCATATTGAATCAGGATAAGCGGGTTGTCATCACCCAGGAACCCAAAAAATCAGGGCTGCGCATTGGCGAAATTCTCATCCCCGCTGATCGGCCGATCATCGAGTATCGCACGATCCGTGAGAAGCTGCAGCAAAGCGCGAAAAAAAATAGAGGATTATCTTAACGAATTATGGACCGGGACGAGTGATTTCACTCTCAACAGTGATTCTGTGAAACTTCTTCCCAAATACACGCCTGAGATGTTGGCGACAATCTCCGGGTTGTGATTGAAAGCAGGACCGCCAAAACCAAAAATAGGGCGCTGCTTTAATTTATCCAACTGGCTCGAAAAGTTTTGTAATTTCAACGCAGTATCTTGAATTGTGGCCGAAATGATAATCATGCGCGGGTTTTCTTCCCCCGCATAGAGTACCAGATCTTCAAGGGGAATATCCGGCCCCAAATATTCAACCCGATAGCCTGCATTACGCAAGAGCGTAGCAAACATTAATGAACCAATCTCATGCAGTTCATCCGGACCACAGCCCACAATTATCTTTGGTCCTGAGAAACGCAAGGGTAATGAACGATAAATTCCCTGAATTTTCCCCAGGATGAAATTACTGGCAAAATGCTCGGTTGCCACACTTATCTCCCCATGCTCCCAGCGTAAGCCAATCTCCACCAGGACCGGAATTAACACCAA
>PMIV01000279.1 GCA_003158355.1 Anaerolineaceae bacterium | reverse complement strand
GATCTGGGCAGCATCGAGCCCAGCCTGGCCGGGCCGCGCCGCCCGCAGGATCGCCTTTCTCTGCCGCAGGTGAAAAGCAACTTCCAGAACTATCTCAGCCAACCCAAAACCGCCAACGGTCTGGGCCTGGATGCTTCCGTCAGCACCGATGTAACCCTCTCGGGGCAGCAGTACCGTCTCAAACAGGGAGCAGTGGTCATCGCTGCCATCACCTCTTGCACCAATACCTCCAACCCGTTCGTGATGATCTCGGCCGGGCTGCTGGCAAAGAAGGCCGTCGCTCGCGGCTTGAGCGTGCCGGCTTACGTCAAGACCAGCCTCACTCCCGGTTCGCGCGTTGTCACCGCTTACCTGCAAAGCGCCGGGCTCATCGAACCGCTGGCCCAACTGGGCTTTACCCTGGCCGGATACGGCTGCGCCACCTGCATCGGCAACAGCGGCCCGCTGGCCGAACCCGTTGCCAAGGCTGTGCGTGAGAATAAACTGGCCGTGGCCGCGGTGCTTTCGGGCAACCGCAATTTTGAAGGCCGCGTCCATCCGCTGGTACAGGCCAACTATCTGGCCTCGCCCGCGCTGGTGGTAGCCTACGCCCTGGCCGGGACCGTTGACCTGGACATGCAGAACGAACCCCTGGGCCTCGACCGCCAGGGTCAGCCGGTTTTCCTGCGCGACCTGTGGCCCAGCACTGCCGAGGTAAATGCGGCCATTGCTGCCAACGTCAGCGCGGAACTATTCAAAGCCAATTACAGCAGCATTTTCGCCGGGGATTCCGCCTGGCAGGCCATTCACAGCCCGGCCTCCGACCTGTACCCCTGGAAGGCCGCTTCCACCTATATTCAGGAGCCGCCCTTCTTTGAGGCGCTCACTCACCCGCAGGCTAAGACAACCTCCGCACGCCTGCGCGTTCTGGCTGTGCTGGGTGACTCGGTGACCACCGACCACATCTCNNCGCCGGAGATATCCCCGCTGCCAGCGCCGCCGGCAAGTATTTGCAGAGCCTGGGCGTTCCTTCCAGCGAGTTCAACTCCTACGGCTCGCGCCGCGGCAACTATCAGGTACTGGCGCGCGGCACCCTGGCCAACATCCGCATCAAGAACAAGATGCTGCCGGGCGTGGAAGGCAGCTTTGCCCTTCACCTGCCTGACGGCAAACAGGGCAGCCTGTATGAGGTGGCCATGCAGTACCAGGCCGAAGCAGTACCGCTTTTGCTGCTGGCCGGCAAGGAGTACGGCACCGGTTCCAGCCGCGATTGGGCCGCCAAGGGTCCGCTGCTGCTGGGCGTCAAAGCCGTGCTGGCCGAATCCTTCGAGCGCATCCACCGCTCCAACCTGGTGGGCATGGGCGTACTGCCCCTGCAGTTCGAGCCCGGCCACAACGTGGAGAGTTTGAACCTCACCGGCCGCGAGAGTTACGAGATCATCGGTCTGGAGAATCTCAGCGTCGGCAAACGTCTGCTGGTGCGCGCCTTTGACGGCGAATGCGGCATGAAGGAGTTCCACGTGCGCCTGTGCATCAACACCCCCGGCGAACTGGCCTACTTCAAAGAGGGCGGCCTGCTGCCGGCCTTTGTGAAAAATGTATTGGCGAAGTAATAAAAAGAGCAAACATCGGGCACCTGATAGGAGCCCGATGTTTTTTAGTTGTTTTTCGCTCGTTTCACAGCCCGCTGATGGACCGCAAAACTGAGGATGAGCAGCAGCATCAACACGGCCACCATGTAGGTGCCGCCGCGGATGCTGGTCTTTTCCATAACCACACCCTGCATCCAGGGGATGATTGCGCCGCCGATAGAACCCATGGCGGTGATCAGCGAGCCGGCCTGCCCCGGATTATCGGGGTGAGCTGAGGTAAGCATGGCCATACCGGTGGGATAGATCGCTCCAAAGCCCAGGCCAATCAGGAAGATGGCGGCCACACTCATGATCGTCTGCCCGTAACCAAGAACAAAGAGGATCGTACCAAGCGAGGAAATCCCCAGACAGATCATCAATATATGTCTGGCCGAGAGGCGCGTTCCGATCAAAGTTCCCATCGCCCGCCCCAGGGACAAAGCCAGCCAGAACCCGGAAGTTACCAGTGCCGCAATCTCAATTTTAAGCGAGGTGGTTTGCTGCATATATGAGGTCGCCCATCCGCCAATGGCACTTTCGCTGCCCACGTAAAGCAAAATAAGCATCCCCAGGCTGAACAGCAAGGCGGTCACACGAAGCTTCTTTTTTTGCTGCCCGGCCTGAGCCGCATGATCTGAATCCACTTTCACATTGAAAAAGCCAAATAAGAAGATAGCGGCAGCGGCCAATAAAAGCACCACACTGAACCACAGAGCCGGAAATCCATTTTGCCACAGGTGCAGCGATAGGCTGACAAACAGCGGGCCAACGAAGGCGCCCAGTCCAAAAAACAGATTTATCAAATTGACCGCCGCAACATTCTTTTCTGAGAATAGCCTTCCGATCATCACATTGCCGCTCAAGTTGCAAATACCCTGTCCTAAACCCGCAATAAATGCCAGGAAGAAGGTAAGCGGCAGCCATCGGCTGAGGCTTACCCCAATAATTCCAAGCCCCATCGTCAACATAGCAATGGTAAGCGAACGCAGATGACCCCAGCGGTCAGTTAAAGGTCCCAGAACCAGCAGCGCAACAACCGCCCCTAAAAAGATGGCACTATACAAACCACCGATTGTGGCCAGGGTTGTTCCGTTTCGAGTCGCAAATTGCGAAAGCAGCGGCCCGATGGAAGCCCACAGCAGCCCAATTGAAAAATAACTAAAACTGGTATTGATCAGAATATTTCTGGCTTTTGATTTTTCCATAATTTTTCCCGACGACGCAGATTAAAATACTAACGGGATTTGTGAAGGTAAGATAAAATAGATTTTTCTGAAACAAGAGGTTAAGTAAGCACAATTAAAGGTAGATTGTAGTCCCTTATTTATGGAAAAGGAACAGGAGTATTAAATGGTCAATTTGCTTCCCTTTGCAATTATATTTATCACTTCCGCGCTGGTCTTCTATTCAATAGGTGTCTGGGGAGAAAAGATCGTCGGCCGTTTGCAAGCCTGGCAGTTGATCTTCTTCTGGCTGGGTTTTGTATGCGATACCACTGGCACCACCTTGATGACCAAAATTGCGGGTAACTTTGAGTTTAATATTCACGGAATTACCGGCCTGGCCGCCATTATTCTGATGATCATCCATGCCGTCTGGGCCACCATCACGTTGGTCAAGAAGAATGAAAACGCCATCCAGAATTTCCATCGCTTTAGTTTGGTGGTTTGGTTCATCTGGCTCGTCCCGTTCTTGAGCGGCATGATCCTGGCCATGACCCGTTAATATCAGGCAGAGGCATCACCCTTTCGGTACTGAGTCCGGTAAAGGTGCGCGTATACCCCATTCAATGTAAGTAATTCCTGGTGAGTGCCGCGCTCGACGATCTGACCGCGGTCGACCACCAGGATGATATCCGCTGCCAAAATCGTGCTCAACCGGTGAGCAATGACAATGCTGGTGCGCCCGGCCATGACCCGTTTGAGCGCTTCCTGGATGAGCGCTTCTGATTCGCTGTCCAGACTACTGGTCGCTTCATCCAAAACCAAAATACGCGGATCTTTGAGGATGACGCGGGCCAGTGCGATGCGCTGCTTTTCGCCGCCGCTCAGGCGGTAACCGCGTTCACCCACGACCGTATCATAGCCGTCATTTAACTCGCTGATGAAGTCATGAATATTGGCTGCCCGGCAGGCAGACTCCAATTCAGCCTGAGTGGCAGAGGGCTTGGCGTAAAGCAGATTGGTGCGGATGGTATCGTGAAAAAGATTTGTTTCCTGGGTGACCATGCCAATTTGCCCGCAGATCGAATCCAGGGTGACGTCACGCAGATTGTGCCCATCGATGGAAATTCGCCCGGAAGTGGGATCGTACAACCGCGGGATCAAGTAAGTGAGGGTGGTCTTGCCCGCCCCGCTCGGACCGACCAGAGCAGCCAACTGGCCCGGTTTCACCGTGAAACTGATGTCTTCCAGTGCATAATTGCGTGCCTGGGTATGAACTTCTGCTTCTTCATCAACATGGGTCTCTTCGGATTTTCCAGATAGTACAGTGGTTACATTATCCATGCTGCCGTAACGGTGCACGTCGCTTAAGAAATGTTCATCCCCTTTTTCGTACTTGAATGAAACCCGGTCAAAGGTGATCTCCCCGCGCACATTTTGCAGCGCAAGTGCATCTGGCTTTTCGGCAATGTCCACCGGTAGATCAAGCACCTCAAATACACGTTCAAAACTGACCAGCGAAGTGGAAAAATCCAGTGGAGCATTGGCCAACGACTGCATGGACCCATAGAGACTTCCCAAATAAGAACCGAAAGCCACAATGGTTCCCACCGTAAAAGTGCCAATGATCACGAAATAACCGCCCAATCCGTAAACCAACGAAGTCCCCACCGCGCTAATCAGCCCAACAATGGCAAAGAAGACCGAGCCGGTAAGGGCGCGTTGTACTCCCTGGTGGCGCACTTCGGTAGCCCTTTCACCAAAACGATTTATTTCTGTTTCTCTCTGACCAAACAATTTCACCAGCAGTGCCCCACCGATATTGAGTGTTTCATTCATCATGGCATTCATCTGGGCGTTGGCTTCCATCTGTTTACGGGCAATATCGCGCAAGGTATTCATCAGCCTCCGCGATGTCAGGATAAACAAGGGCATAATGATCAGGGAAATGATGGTCAAACGCCATTCCAGGGTAAACATCACCACCAATACCGCAGCAGCCTGGATGAGAGAAGTGACAATTCCGACGATGGTGGAACTGATGGCCGTTTGCGCTCCCACCACATCGTTATTCAAGCGGCTCATCAACTCGCCAATGCGCGTATTTGTGAAGAAGCGCAGCGACATGCGCTGCAAATTGGAATAGAGGGCCATACGCAGATCGTAGGTCACCCCTTCACCCACATTGGCACTGATGCGCCGCTGCAGTACATTGAAGGCGCCGTTAAAGACAGGGATGAGCAATAAGGACAACGACAGCCAGATCAAGCGGTGGAAATCTTTATTGGGGATGGTTTGGTCAATGAGATTGCGTATGATCAAGGGATTCAGCAATGATAGTGCAGTTGTCGCCAAGATCAAAAGCAGCATCGCCAACAGCGAAAACCGGTACGGCCAGGCATAGGTAAATACGCGTTTTAATAATGAACGCGTAACCTTTGGTTTTTCTTCGGTAGCGTTCATCATGCGGTGCAATCCTGAATGGCCAATCATACTTTTTCCTTTAATAAAATGTTCTCAACCAAGAATACCACAATTTAAAAACAACTATTTTCAGTGTAATGGTAACAGCTTTGAGGGGAAAATTGGCAATTTTCAATGTTAAACATATTGGGGGCTTCAATTCATCAATCTCGTAGAACAATACTCCAACCAATCAGTTGTAAAGAATTATGTATTAGTATTTGGATAATTTTCCTCTGAATGCTATAATTATTTTAAAATATATTCCTATTCATTATCACTTATTTTGACCTTGAGGAGGAAACAATAGCAGCAAAATTCGAAATAAAAAATGCCAAAGGTGAACAGTTCATTTTCAATCTAAAAGCCGCCAACGGCGAAATAATCTTATCCAGCGAAACTTATAAAACTAAGAGCGGAGCTACCAACGGAATTGAATCTGTACGCAAGAACTCAACTCTCGACTCGGCCTTTAAACGCGAAGTCGCCAAAAATGGCCAGCATTACTTCGTGCTCAAAGCCGGCAACGGTGAAGAAATTGGCCGCAGCGAAACGTATTCCTCCGAATCAGCTATGGAAAACGGCATCGCCTCAGTCAAGAAAAATGCACCAGATGCCAAAGTCGAAGATCTAACCGTTAAATAAATAATCCTCATCCAACAAAAATAAAAATCATCTCTGATGAGCTTAAGCTTTCGGGGATGATTTAATAAGGATAGCTTATATGAAAAACCCATCCATTTCCAGACCCCATTTTCCTGAAGGCTATCTGGCAGCACCCAAAAGTTATCTCGCCTGGCCGCAAGTGCAGGAGCAGTTCGGCGCCGCCCTGCATTACTGGGTTTGTACGGTGACCCCTGACCAGTTTCCACATGTCGTCCCCAAATGGGGCGTGTGGGTGAATGACCATTTTTATTTTGACGGCAGTCCGCAAACCCGGCATGCGCGCAATCTCAAATCGAATCGCGCTGTGGCTGTACATCTTGAAAGCGGCGAACAACCCGTGATCCTCAATGGATTCTGCCAGGCGCTGGAGCGCCCCGCGTCAGAATTGGGCAAGCTGATAGCCGAAATGTATACCCGAAAATACGCAGAGCTCGGCTATTCTCCTCTACCCGATCAGTGGGATAATGGTGGTCTGTTTGAAGTGACCCCGCAAACAGTTTTATCCTGGACGAAATTTACCGATGATCCAACCAAATTTACTTTTTAAACAGGGAGTCACCCAGCAAAGGAAAATTAAATTGTATCAATTCGCACAATGATGAACGCTCCAATATGATAATATTGCAATCAACAGCGCACAACTTTTTGTGCCTGGCGAAACAGAATTGGAGCTTATGAAACACATCTTGATCAGCGGTGATTGGCAGCTCTGCATGGACCTGATCGGCCTGATCCATCAGGCGGGTGACTTGGTCAGCCTGGCCCCCCGCTCGAATTTCCCGGCCGCCGACCTGTTGGTGGCGCGCCTGACTGAACCGGACGACATCTCAACATTAAGCCAGGGGGGGCTGCCCTGGATCGCCTGGAGCTGTGCCAATGAAGATGACCTGGCCACCCAATGCTACCAGGCCGGTGCCCAGGCAGTCTTCCCGGGTGCCACCCCGGCAGCGGTGATCTTTGGTTTCATGCAGCGTTTTCTCGAAAAACAACGTGAAGAGACTGCGGAACCGCTCGAAAAAGCCATCCAGCGCAATTATCAAAAAGGCGATACCATTCTTTTAGGCGCAGATTCTGTGCTTGAAGTACAGGAAGGCATCATTGCGCAAACGATGGTACATCAAGACGGCGCCGAAGTATTATTGGGCCTTTTCGGACCGCACCATCTGGTAGTTCCTCACCCCGAAGATACCTGCTACATCCAGCTCATCGCTCACACCAACGCCAAGATCATGATCCAGCCGTGGCCAAGCGCCGTGCTGGAACCGGGTTTTGCCGACCAATTACGCTCCCGCCTGCAGCAAATGGAGGCCTGGGCCGCCATGCAGGCCCGCCCGCACCTGGATCAGCGTGTGCTGGGTATTCTTTCCTTGCTGGCCGAACAATTTGGCGAAGCTGGCCCAGACGGTGAGATCATCACCGTGCGCATCACTCATATGCAGTTAGCCTCTGCAGTCGGCGCGACCCGCACCACCATTACGCGTACCTTGGGTGACCTCAAAAATCAGGGCCGCCTGGCCATGCTCCAGACCGCAGACGGCGAGCGTTTCTGCCTGCCCGCCTGGGAACCCGGTCATCACGGCTGAAATTGTAATGATTGGCACAATCTCTCGCGCCGCTCATGCGCCCTTAAGCACCCTTTTCGTGTCCGATTTTCCTCCATTACTCTGTATCTGAAAAGACGACAGGAACAAATGAATCCAGATATGATCTCATCCTGAGAATGCAGTCAGAATCATTTCGGGATCAATGCATTCACTTGAACAGGAGATAAATAAACAAATGAAACACCTTACTCGTATTTTCCTCACCCCAATATTGATCGTGGTTCTTTTAGGGCTTTCAGCCTGCCAACCTGCCGCTGCGTCTCCACAAAACGGTAAAAAAACCATTGTGGTTACTTATTCCATCCTTGGATCGGTAGTCAAAGAATTAGTCGGCGACCAGGCCAATGTGGTCGTCTCCATGCCCAATGGCCAGGACCCGCACGAATGGGAACCCTCAGCCAAAGACATTGAAACGCTGACCCATGCTGATCTCATCGTCCAGAACGGTCTCGGCCTGGAAGGCGGCATGGAAAAATCGCTGGCACAGGCTAAAGAAGCCGGCGTAAAGTTTTTCACTGCTTCCGAGCACATTACCATCCGCACCGTAGGTACCGGTGAAGGCATTCCCAGCGGCGACCCCGACCAGGCTGTCGGTGCCCAGGACCCCCACCTTTGGACGGACCCCGTGGCCATGAAGCAAATCGTGGACGCGCTTACCCAAACGCTGCAAACCGAGTTGGGAATAGATGTATCTGCCAATGCAAAGCTAATGGATGCTAAACTTGACAGCCTCAACCAGGAAGTTGCCACTGAGGTAAATGCCCTACCGGCAAGCAGCCGCAAGCTGGTCACCGGGCATGAATCTCTGGGGTACTTCGCCCAACGTTACGAATTCAAGCTGGTGGGCGCCATCATTCCCAGCCTGGATACCCAGGCACAGGCTTCTGCATCGGATATGGCCGCCCTGGCAAAATTGATCAAAGACAACCAGGTCAAAGCCATCTTCACCGAACTGGGTACCCCGGCCAATGTTTCAGAAAGCATCGGCAAGGAAACCGGCGTGAAAGTGATCGAATTAACCACTCATGCTCTGCCCAAATCTGGTGATTATTTTGATTTTATGCACAATCTGGCCCAGACCATTATCGACGGTTTAAAATAGAGAACTGGAGAAACTGATACAATACACGCAGGGAGAGCTCTCTCTCTGCGTGTTCTTGTCAGGAGTTTATGGACGTTTTAATTCAACCTTTTCTTTCAAATACCTTTATGCTGCGCGC
>PMIV01000195.1:7663-8902 GCA_003158355.1 Anaerolineaceae bacterium | reverse complement strand
GGGAGAGTAGGTCGTTGCCAAGAGGCTTTTTCTTTATCAATTTGAAGAACCTTATCGTTCTTCTTTCCAATGAAAGCCCTTTACGGGGCTTTTTTGGTTTAAAGACCATTTATCTTAAATTATTCCATAATCTGTTGACAAACGGGAATTTTTGACTATATAATAAAGCAAACGTTTGCGCAAACGATTGCTAATAAAATGACCTCAACTCCAACTATTATTGATGTTGCCCGATTAGCCGGTGTCTCGACTACGACCGTTTCACATTTCATCAACGGCACGCGTTATGTCAGTGATGATTTACGCGACCGGGTCGAAAAGGCCATCGCAGAACTGGGCTACCGGCCCAACAGCATGGCACGCGGGCTGCGCAAAGGGGAGAGTAAAACCATTGGGCTGATCGTCCCCGATAATTCGAACCCATTCTTTGCCGAGATCCTACGTTCCATCGAAAACATCGGCTATTCCAATGGCTATTCGGTGATCCTGTGCAACAGCGACGGCGATATTGCCAAAGAGATCGCCTACACCGAACTGCTCTTTGCGAAACAGGTAGATGGTATCGTTTTTATAACCACCAATAATTCGTGCGAGCATTTGCAACAATTAAGCGATAACGGTATCCCGATCATTGTCATTGACCGGGACATTCCTTTAAAAGGAACGGACGTGCTGCTGGTGGATAACTTCCAGGGTGGCTATGAAGCCACCCGCTATTTGATTGGGCTTGGGCATACGCGCATTGCCTGCATTACCGGTCCTTCATTATTGACCCCCAGCGCTGAACGTGTCAACGGCTATAAGAAAGCTTTAGCCCAGGCTGGGATCGCAGAAAACCCCGATTGGATCGTGGCGGGGGATTTTCAATTCGCGGGCGGCGAAAACGGGATCGAAAAACTGATGAATTTGCAGAACCGCCCCACTGCCGTATTCGCCTGCAACGATCTGATGGCGTTAGGGGTACTGCGCGGAATACGGAAAGCCGGGCTTTCGGTACCCGGGAACCTTTCGCTGATCGGGTTCGATGATATTCCCCTGGCATCGGTAGTCTCTCCTGCGCTGACTACGATCTCCCAACCAATTCAAAAGATCAGTGAGATGGCCATTGAATTATTGATAAACCGCCTTCAAAAAAAAGAAATTAAATTTGAGGAAAAACGGATTGTATTCCCGACAGAAATAGTTGTTCGTGAATCCTGTAAAAAATACGGAGCGTAATTGATGACAGAAATTGTAGTC
>PMIV01000195.1:0-7596 GCA_003158355.1 Anaerolineaceae bacterium | reverse complement strand
GCCATGATTTTGGTCGATACCAAAGGTGAAAATTGTATCGTTTTATCTTCCGGTACTAACCGGCTAGTTTCCATTGATGCGGAAACAATTGATCTGATCAAGCACGCGAAA
Source organism: Anaerolineaceae bacterium (assembly GCA_003158355.1). Lineage (GTDB taxonomy): Bacteria > Chloroflexota > Anaerolineae > Anaerolineales > Anaerolineaceae > UBA6107. Next base: position 7,485 of record PMIV01000195.1, on the reverse strand, counting down.
ATATTAATGCTGCAGTTGGAGATCGCCCCGGAGGTTGTTTACGAGGCGATTGAGATTGCGGCTTCGGGTGGGGTACCGGTGTTATTGAACCCGGCTCCCGCAATAGTTCTAAAACCAGAGATTTATGCAAAAATCGATTATTTGATCCCGAATGAAACGGAAGCAACTCTGCTTACTGGTGAGCAGGTAAAAGACATTTGGACGGCCGAAAAAGCAGCCGACACATTACTGCAGCGCGGCGTCAAGAATGTGATCATCACTTTGGGCGCGGAAGGGTCATTATTGGCCACTTCTGAAAGCAAAACCCATATACCCACTTTTAAAATTGAAGTCGTGGATACAACTGGAGCCGGGGATGCTTTTATCGGAGGGTTCGCTTCAGTGTTAGTGGAAGGAAAAACAGTAGAATCGGCACTCAAATTAGCTTCTGCTGCAGGTGCTCTTGCAGCCACAAAACCAGGAGCCCAACCCAGTTTACCCTCCCGTCAGGAGCTTGAAATATTCCTGAAACATAAAACCAACTCCAGGGAGGTGTTGTTTTAACTCTAACCCTCAGAAATCCGTTTTCGACCATATTTCATAAGGAGATCAAGATGAAGAAAATACTATTTGGGTTAATCGCTGTTCTGCTTGTTTTTAGTCTTGTGGGTTGCTCCTCAACGGCTGCCGCTCCAAAGACCACCAAAGTTGTCTATTTGATCAACGGCGCATTAGGAGATAATGCCTTCTATGATTCAGGCCAAAAAGGCATGGATCAAATTGCCAAAGATTACGGCGTAGAAACCCGTACCATTGAAGCTAATTTTGATGCCGGTAAATATGAGCCTTCTCTGGAAGCTGCCGTGAATTATGCCGATGTCATTTTTGTCATTTCCTATGGCTTTGAAGACCAGCTAAAGGAATATGCAGATAAATATCCCAACAAAACCTTTGTCAACATCGACACAATTGTGCAGAATGACAAGAAGACCATCACCTCGGTTGACTTTGTTGAAGAGGAATCTGCCTATCTGGCCGGTGTTGTGGCTGCTTATACCACCGAAGATACCAGCCTATCCGGTGTGAATGCGGATAAGAAGATCGGTGCAGTTGCCGGTGATTCAGATCCTGTGACTGAAGCCTTCATCTACGCTTATACCAACGGTGCCAAATCCATTGACCCGGCCATTACAGTTGACACGAAATATCTAGATAGCTGGGATGATACCGCCAAAGGTAAACAGGCCGCCTTGCAGTTATTTGATATGGGAGATGATGTTATCTTCCAGATCGCGTCAGCAGCAGGCATGGGTGTGTTACAGGCGGCTGGAGATCGCGGGCTGTATGCCATCGGTGTGGATACCAACCAGAATGACATTGTCCCAGGGCATGTAGTTGCCAGCGATGTCAAAAATGTGGGACAAGCCATCATCGAAGTCTTCAAAACTATCAAAGAGGGTACCTACAAACCCGGTGTTACTTTGAGCTACGGTCTGGCTACCGGCGGCGTGGATATTGATATGTCTGCCAAAGCCCCTGTTCTCTCCAAAGATATCCAGGATAAGGTAAACGCGATCCGCCAGCAGATCATTGACGGAAAGTTGAAAGTCGAAATCTACAAACCAGCTAACTAACTCCCTGTGAGCGTGCCGTTACGAGATCAAGTGAGATCGATCTCGTAACGGCCAATCAACTTTGTTTGGCAAACGCTATTCTTTCAGTTGAATGGAAGTCAAACTGGATAGGTGACCAAAAACATTTTGCTTTCTGAATCATCCGGTGTTTAATAATGAAACAGTTATCCAGATTGATCGCATCCAACTGAAAAAAAGAAGTGTAGGAGCTCCAATTCATGGAAACCATTATCGAAATGAAAGACATGATCAAAGTCTTTCCCCCAAATGTGGTTGCATTAGATTCAGTCTCAACAGATTTTCGCAAAGGGGAGATCCATGCTATTGTCGGAGAAAATGGGGCTGGAAAAAGCACGCTGATGAAAGTGCTTTATGGACTGGAACCAAAGAACGGCGGAGAGATTCTCTTTCACGGGCAGTCTGTTAATTTCAAAGATGCCGGTGAGGCAATTGCCGCCGGTATCGGCATGGTGCATCAAGAGATTTTATTGATCCAAGAATACACCATCTGGGAGAACATCATTTTAGGCATTGAGCCGGTGGGTTTTCTGGGGCGAATCAACCGGGTACAGGCTCGCAAAAATGTTCAAGCAAAGATCGATGAGTTTAAATTCAATCTGAATCTTGACGATAAAATTGAAGATATTTCAGTGGCGGCACGGCAGAAGGTGGAGATCCTCAAACTGCTTTACCGAAATGTTGAAGTACTTATCCTGGATGAACCGACCGCCGTTTTAACCCCTCAAGAAATTCCACAATTGTTTTCTGAATTGCAGCGCCTGCGCGACAACGGTAAAACCATTCTTTTCATTTCCCACCATCTAGATGAAGTGCTGGCTCTGAGCGACCGCATCACCGTGATGCGCAAGGGTAAAAAGATTGCCACCGTTGAAGCCAGAGACACGAACAAAGAAGACCTGGCTAAAATGATGGTTGGCCGTGATGTTCTATTTCTCTCAAAGCGAGAAGCCAAACAACCTGGTGCAGTGGTTTTTGCGATCAAAGCCCTTACTTATATCGATGGAAACAAGCGCAAACGCCTGGACGATGTGAATTTGCAAGTGAAAGCCGGAGAAATCGTTGGTATTGCTGGTGTGGAAGGGAATGGTCAATTTGAATTGGTGAACTCCATCATGGGGTTAACCCGTCCTACCTCTGGCCAGATATTGGTGAATGGAAAGGAATTGATCGCGGCCGATATATTGGAACGCCGTAAATTTGTTTCCTTTGTTTCACAAGACCGCAGCAAAATGGGGGCGGCAGTAAAAGCCTCGATCACTGAGAACGTGATGATGACCCATCACCGCTTGAACAAACAGTTCACACATTGGAANNAATCAGCAAAAAGTAATTCTGGGGCGTGAATTGCTTTTGGATACGCCCTTTTTGTTATTGGATCAACCCACGCGGGGTCTGGATGTGGGTTCGATCGAATACGTCCACGAAATCATATTAAAAATGAGGATGCAAGACCGCGCCATTCTCTTGATCTCTGCTGACCTTGAAGAATTGTTCCGCATCTCCGACCACATTGTTGTTCTGAACCGCGGGAAGATCGTAGCCGACCTTGCAACTGAAAAAACCAATTTGGAACAAGTCGGATACCTGATGCTGGAAGGAAAGGACAAAGAAGATGCGAAAGAAATTCGTTAGCGGGGTGCTGGGGATCGTGGTGGCGTTAGGCCTCGGCGCCGTGATCATGCTTATCGAGGGATTCAACCCGATCACAACTTACAGCGCATTATTCAGTTATTCTCTGGGAGGCTTCTACCCCCTGACCACGACCCTGCGCAATTCAGTCCCGCTCATCCTCACTGGCCTTTCGGCTTCGATCGCTTTTGCCTCCGGGCCGGTCAACCTGGGGCAGCCTGGTCAACTTTTGATCGGCGCCCTGTTTGCCACAGTTGGCGGGTTGTATATCCACCTGCCGGCTCCTTTGATGATTCCATTGCTAATCATTCTGGCGATGATCGGCGGCGCGCTTTGGTCCGGGATCGCGGCATTAATGCGCCGGTTCTTTTCAATGGACGAGTTTATTACGACTCTGATGCTGAACATGATCGCGGATTTCTTTACTTACTGGGCGATCTCTTATCCATTTTTCGATAAGACGGCTTATTCTCCCATGACTCCCCAGATCGATAAGGCCGGTTGGCTGCCTGAATTCGGCAATTTCAACACCAATATTCTGGTGATGGTTCTGGTATTTGTGGCAGTCTGGTTTATCTTTACCCGTTTTACTGCCGGCTACGAATGGCGATTGACTGGACAAAACTCGATCTTTGCCCGTTTGGGTGGCTGCAAAATTGACAAAAATTACGTCACGGTCATGCTGTTGACGGGGGCTCTGGCTGGTCTGGCTGGCGGACTGGTGGTCATGGCTGGCCCGCACCGCTTCCTCAAAGGGTTGGGAGCCAATTATGCCTGGGACGGTGTCATGATCGCTATGGTAGCGAACAATGATCTGATCGGAACCCTGCTTTACGGTTTATTTTTTAGCTCATTGCAGACTGGCGCGGTGGGGATGGAACTCATCACAGCAGTACCCAGTGAATTTATTCAAGTGTTACAGTCGGTTATCGTCCTGGTGATCGTAGCTGGCAGAGGAATGCTAGATATTGTGCTGGATAAAACCCAGATCAAACGCAAAGCACGGGAGCGGACAGCATGAACATCTTTATTGGATTGATCAACGGCATGATCTCAGGGGCAACGCCAATTTTATTGGCTGCCCTGGGCGGAACTTTTACCTATTATGCAGGTATTTTCAATATTGCCATGGAAGGGATGATGCTGGGCGGAGCCTTCTTTGGGGTGCTGGGATCATACTACTTCAATTCCTGGCCTATGGGAATTCTCTGTGCCATCATTGGTGCGCTCTTAATGGCGCTGATCTTTATCGTCTTTACGGTCTTTTTAAAAACGGACGAATTTGTTACAGGTATTGCCCTCAATTTGTTTGCAGTCGGTGCAACAACCTACATGCTGCGGCAGATATTTAACGTGAAAGGCGTTTTCTCGAATCCGGGCATCATCCCCATTCCGCACATCGATATACCGTTCATCGATAAGATCCCTGTGCTGGGGGATATCCTGAGCGGGCAAAACCTGATGGTCTACGTTACCGTGGTGGTGCTGCTGATCTCCGTTTTTGCCATTTACAAGACACGATTTGGCCTGCGCCTGCGTGCTGCCGGATATAACTCTCCCAGCCTCGATTCGAGCGGTGTGAGAACCAGTACGATGCGCATTTGGTCTCTGGTCATCTGCGGCGTGTTGTGCGGCCTGGCCGGAGCGTTCCTGTCACTGGGTTACGTCACCCTCTTCTCCGAAAATATGACCGCAGGACGCGGTTGGATCTCACTGGCAGCCGTCATTCTGGTGAACGGCAACCCGTGGGGAATCGCATTGATCTCACTGGTATTCGGGTTCACGGATGGTTTGGGTTTGCTGCTGCAGAAGTTCTTACCCAACCAATTCACGTCCATGGTGCCCTACCTGGCGACTCTGGTCTCTTTGTATTTTTACTCAATTCAGAAGAGGAAGAAATCGATATGAAAAAAGCCTGGCAAATGGAGCGTGAATTACGGCTGGCCGCGCTGCCGATGGATCGACGTACACACGAGTCACACTGGCAAGAGAGTTTTTCTGAAGTTCCCTACGGCGATGCGCTGATCAAGATGTTCTGGCATTCCAATGTACCCGGATCCGGTGCGCCAGAAATTCCTTATCTCGAAATGGCCCAGGCCGCTTACAACAAAGGATATGATACTTCAGTAGCCGTGGCTTTAATCCCGCGGGGGATCGAACTTGCACGCGAGGGAAAGACTGAAGAGCTGCGCGTACTTACAGCAGAATTACTGAAAGCGCTCAATAGTGCCCCTATAGATCACTCGCACCCATTCCATCAATTCCACCATCCGGCTCGCTGGGTGGATGTTAAGGCTGAGATGGGCAAGGTTCAAGATTCCCCGATTCCCTTTGATAAGAAAGACTTGCCGGAGCGTATTTACCAGGGTTGGCTGGGTCAGTTGTGCGGTGGTTCTTTTGGCACAGCTATTGAAGGGTACACCGGTGAGCAGATTTTCAAGGTCTATGGTGACGTGCGCGGCTACATTACCCAACCGGAAACAACCAACGATGATGTCGTATATGAACTGGTCTTGCTGGATGTCTTTGAACGTCTGGGCAGGGCGCTCACCTCGCGTGATCTCGGTTTGGAGTGGGTGAAACAGATCCAATTCGGCTGGTCAGCGGAATGGGTGGCACTGCGCAACCTCAACCAGGGAATCTTCCCGCCGGAATCCGGCAGCTTCCAAAATCCCTATTCCAACTGGATCGGCGCCCAGATGCGTGGGATGATCTGCGGTATGCTGGCTCCGGGCTGGCCTATGGAGGCTGCTCGCCTGGCCCATATCGACGGCGTGGTCAGCCATGATAACAACGGTGTGTACGGTGAAATGTACGCAGCCGTTATGACCTCACTGGCATTCGTCCGCAATGAGCCTCGTGAGATCTTGAAAGAAGCCGCGGAATATGTTCCGCAGCAAAGCTTTTATGCTTCCGTGCTGCGTGATTGTCTGGCGGTCGCGGCCAAAGAGACCGCACCGGCTGACGCCTGGAAGATCCTGGATAAGCATTACGAAGAATACAACTGGATCGATGCGCATAATAACATAGCCGCCGTCATCTATTCACTCTGGTATGGGCAAAAAGACATGACCGAGTGTTTTTCCTTGCTGGCAAAAGCCGGACTGGATGTGGATTGCAATGGTGGTCTGGTCGGCAATGTGTTGGGGTTGATTCAACCGGTTCCGCAACAATGGTCAGCTCCGCTGGGCGAACTGTTGGAGACCTACCTGCCGGGCAAAGAAAAGTTATCCATCCGTGAACTGGCGGCTCGCACAGCGCACCTGGCAAATAAATAATTGGTGGGTTGGTCATAAATATTATAAAATTCCCCCATTATTTATGGGAGGATTTTTATTTCATTTACTTTAAATAAATTCACTTCTATAATGCACTTCAGATGGTAAGATTTGGGTGATTTTCGCAAAACCTTAAGAATTGCGGTATAATAATGATGTTGTTTTGCGCGTATTGGCCAGATGAGAAACTGCGAGGTGATTAGCAATAAATTTCGGATCGCCCCAAAATCGAGTTAACGAGGTCATTTTAACTGCGCGCATCCACGACGCAGTTTTTTTATCCCATGCAGGATTGGAGGTGAGGTACTCATGCCAGTAGTGGTTTTACGCCCGAATGAAAGCTCTGATTCTTTAATGAAACGGTTTCGCAAAAAAGTTGTCAAGAGCGGTGTTTTAAGTACTCTCCGGCGCAAACGCTGGTTCATCTCCAAAAGTGAACTTCGCCGCGTTGAAAAGAAAAAGGCTATTCGCCGCATTAAACGTCGTCAATTTACAAAATTGACCGAGTAGTTTTAGGTATGATGGTTCGATTAATTCTGGAGGAAACATGGCCAAAGAAGAGGATAAAATACAAATGGAAGGCTTGATCGTTGAAGCGCTGCCGGGAACTCAGTTCCGGGTACGCCTGGATAACGGTCATGAAGTACTCGCTTATTTGGCAGGAAGAATGCGCAAATATTACATTCGTATCTTGCTGGGTGACCATGTAAAAGTGGAAATGAGTCCTTACGACCTTACCCGCGGCCGCATTGTCTACCGCCAGAAAAAATTCAACGAACCCGGTACCGAAGAGCCAGGTAACAACGGCTAAAATAGAAACAGTTAAAGGACTCCATTTTTGGAGTCCTTTTTTTGTTTAATACGATCGCATCAATACTATTTAATTAACTCAAGTCATTCCAGTAATAAAAAAACTTCCCCCTGAGTTTATCATTTGCCCTATT
>PMIV01000188.1 GCA_003158355.1 Anaerolineaceae bacterium | reverse complement strand
GCCACCAGGTTGATGCCTTCGGTGGTATTGCGCGTGAAAACGATCTCTTCTTTGCGCCCAGCCCCGATAAACTTGGCAACCTGTGTACGGGCGTCATCACACTGATTGGTGACGGCTGCTGCCAGTTGGTGCATACTGCGCCCGCTGCAGGCAGAATAACGCACATAATAATTCGTGACCGCTTCGATCACCTGGCGCGGACGTAAACTCTGGCAAGCACTGTCCAGATAGATTACCTGCTTCTGCCCGGGCTGGGAGTCCAATAACGGAAAATCTTTGCGCACCTCAGTCAAATTCATAGGCCATCCGATTGTTTCAAGCGGGATATTTTTCTTTTTTATTATAGGGTTAAAAAATGAGTATTCGATTAATCGCTGCTCTGCCGGGTCAGTCGGTTTTGCGTTTCCACCACAGGCCGGTACATTCAGGCAAGATTACCCCTTCGATCTTTTGTGCCATCCCTTCACCAAAGAAGAATACACTGGATTCAACGGCCTCTTGCTCGTTGTTGAAGCGGTAATCCGTACGGAACCAGCTTGATTGAAAACCGCGCTCTGCCAAATACTGATAATACTCCACCAGATGATCGGGCGCGTGCGGGGTGGTGAACCCGGTTCCCTGGGTCTCGATCAATATGGTCGTTCCGCCCGGCTTGAGCATCCGTTCCATCTCAGCCAAAGCTTGTTCCACATCCGCCTTCCAGGCCTGACGGTTCCAATCGACCAGGTAGCAAATGCTCCAGCCCGAAATACTCAGGTCAGCACTGGCGTTATCCACCGGCAGGGCACGGTTATCCGCGACCCCGGTGCGCCAATTATGCCTGCCATCTGCCGCAAGTGAATCTGCGGCAATTTGCAGCATGTGGGCGGAGGAGTCAAAGGCTGCGATTGAGTTCACCAGCGGCGCCAGCAGACGGGTGACCCGCCCGGTGCCGGCTCCCAGTTCCACTACGTCGATCCCTTGCAGCGGCAATACTCCCTGAATAGCCTTCAGAATATTCCCCTGATAATCTTCGCGGTTGACCAAACGTTCGTAATTGAGCGCAGCTTCGTTATAGATCGATTTATGATCTGGTGCTGAAGAACTCATTCGTTTTTTACCATCCGGCTCAATTCCAGCATGGCAGCGATCAATTCACTGGTGATACCTGGTTCGCTGCTGGAATGTCCTGCTCCCTGTACCAGGTGAAGCTGCGCCTGCGGAAGCTCGTGAGCAAGTGCCAGCGCGCTTTCAGCCGGGCAGACCATGTCGTAGCGGCCCTGCACAATATGACAGGGGATATCTTTCAACTGGTGTGCCGAACGCAGCAGATAATCATCCGATTCCAAAAAGAGATGGTTGACCATGTAATGGCACTCGATGCGCGCCATTGAAAGGGGAGCTTCATCATCGAGAGGATCCGGTTCATCCGGAAGCAGTTTTAGCAGGGAACCTTCCCAGTTCCTCCAGTGATAGGCTGCCGGCAAATGCACCAGCGGGTCGGGGTTGAAGAGGCGGCGATGGTAAGCAGTCACCAGGTCGTCTTGTTCTGCCGCCGGAATATAATTGCTGAAAACTTGCCAGCCTTCCGGGAAGATGTGCGAGACCCCACCCCGGTAAAGCCAGTCCAACTCGCGCTGGCTGCCCAGGAAAATGCCGCGCAGCACCAGTGCTGAAACGCAATCGGGGTGCTTGAGCGCATAGACTAAAGCCAGGGTGCTGCCCCATGACCCGCCGAATACGATCCAACGTTTGATGCCAAAAAGCGACCGGATCGCCTCGATATCTTCCACCAGCCGCGCGGTATCATTTTCGCGTACTTCTCCAACCGGCGTACTGGGGATACAACCGCGCTGTGAGAACAAGATAACGTGAAAGAGTTCCGGGTCAAAGAAACACCGGTAATGAGGCTGTGCGCCAACGCCCGGGCCGCCATGCAAAAAAACGACCGGTATACCGTTGGGATTGCCCACTTCTTCCACATATAAAGTGTGCAGTGCTGATACGCTCAGATGATGCACAGCAAATGGTTCAATTTCGGGGTAGTGCGTATATACGATGCTCATTTTACGGGTTCGATCTCGATCGAGCGCAGCCGCTCGGCAGCAGTTTCTGGAGTCAGATCACGCTGCGGCATGGCCATCATTTCATAACCGACCATGAATTTGCGCACTGTGGCTGACCGCAAGAGCGGCGGATAGAAATGCGCATGCAGCACCCATTCCGGATGATCTTTATTATCAAACGGTGCCTGATGGAAACCCATCGAATATGGGAAGGAGATCCCGAACAGGCCGTCATAGCGCCGCGTCACATCCAAAAAGAGGGCTGCCAAGTCATTCACCTGAGGTTCGTTCATATCGGTGAGAAGGCGTAGCGGCTGGTTCGCCAGGATCATCACCTCAAAAGGCCAGATCGCCCAAAATGGCACCAGGGCAGTGAAAGATGTATTCGCACTGATGATGCGCACCGGATTGATTTGTTCTTCCTTTAGATAGTCCATCAGCAGAAGAGAATGATGTTCTTCGAGGTAATCGCGCTGGCTGTACAGTTCTTTCATTGGCTCGTTAGGGATATGAGCCGTGGCCCAGACCTGGCTGTGCGGGTGCGGATTGGAACAGCCCATCATGGCACCTTTGTTCTCAAAAACCTGCACATAGTTAATGCCGGGTTCCACGCCCAGTTCAGCAGTCTCTCGCGACCAGGTATGAATCACCTCAGCAACTCCGGCCACGTCCATGCCCGGCAAAGAAAGGTTATGCTTGGGAGAAAAACAGATCACCCGGCAGCGCCCGGTTTCAGGTTCAGCCACCAGTAAAGAACTGCCCGTCGTTTCTGCGGTCGTTGTTTGTTTTTCACGCAGCAGCGCCGGAAAGTCGTTATCGAATGCATAAGTCTGTGAGTAGACTTCATTCACCACCCCACTGGCGCGTTTGTTGCCAGGGCACAACGGGCAAGTTGGGTCGTAAACCGGAATGGATTCAACCGACATTTTTTCCACCTGACCCAGCCAGGGTCGTGTTGCGCGCTGCGGTGAGACCAATACCCATTCTCTGGTCAGTGGATTAAAACGTCGGTGCGGTGCATTAAACATGATGAGTTCCTTTTCAAGAAATTTTTCTAATTATACTTCCTTGAACTGATCTCTTTAACAGTTTATACATTTGGCGCTTTTGGGTTTTACAACCTATTGTAGGGTAGCGATCCAGAATCGAACCAGCAAAAATACCCCGGCTTCATTCGGGGTATTTTATACCATTTTGCTTGTATTGGTTTTTTAGTAGGGACACGATCTTATCGTTTCCCTACTAAAATTATCTCATAATTAAGTGGGGTTTGCTGTAGGCACGGGTGAACTTGTTGGTACAGGTGTACTTGATGGAACCGGCGTAGACGATGGAACGGCAGTTGGCGCTACTGTGGTTGTGGGAACAGTAGTCGCAGTAGGTACCAAAGTGATCGCGGGTGTTAAAGTTTGAGCTGGCGTTAAGGTAATAGTGGGGGTTAAAGTGATTGTAGGAGTCAATGTTGGCGTTGGAGTCATGGATCTCCTCGGAGTTGGTTGAGGAGTAAAAACCGGCAAGCTGGAGAGCTTTCCTTTGACCGAGGCATGGTAGTAAAAGACCCAACAATATTGGGTGGTTGACCCGGGTACGCGTACATAATAATAATTTTGAAGCGCATTTGTACCGGTGGCCTCAACCACTTGCCCTGCAGTCAACAATACCACAAAGGTGAAGAAAGAACCCTCGCCGGTACGGCAGTTGGAATTCTCCAGAATAGTGACCATTACTGCTGAAGGGGTCTCCGTACTGGTTACAGTGGCAGTCAAGTTTGGAGTTTCTGTAAAAGTCGCGGTTGTAGTCAAATCTGAAGTTGATATTGCGGTGAGAGAACCCGTTTGTGTACTGGTGGATTGCGTTGAAGTTGAAGCGCTGCATGCAGCCAGTGAGATGATCATAAAGATCGAAATAAGTACGAACACAAATCTGTTTTTCATATTTTCTTTCTTGGTAAGAAATCAGCTTATTTATGCAGCTATTTTGCGTTCAGTTTACTAATAGTATGAAAATCGGGCTGTTAATGTCCCGACTAGGGTCTGTAAAATAGCTATCAATTTTGCAGTTTGTGTAGCGGGGAAAGGCACCGGATTCATTTGATAGCCTTGACAAGGATTTTTGCCTGTGTCATAATACTAGAAAATTATTTCTATAGCAACGTTTGATTTTTGGAGTTCAACAATGACCCGTCTGCTCTATCTCCCTGATGACGTTACCATCATCCAATTGGATGTGGATATCACCGCCCGCCAATTGGCAGCAGCCGTCAATGCCGGGCTGCGCCCGGTGCCGGTGTTGAGNNGCAGGTACTGGAACTGGCTTCGCATGGTTATTCCACGGTTGAGATTGCTAGTTTGATGGGTATTTCGCGGCGCACGGTCAGTTACCACCTGAAAAGCATCAAGTCTCAGATCAAACCTAAGCAAATGCCGCCCTGTAAAGAAAGCCTTTGACTGTCAAATCCGCTGCCAAACCTGATAAAGGCTCAAGTCCCCGCTGGCTCCATCAGATTGAAATTCACTCATCATTTGAAAGCCGCTGGTCGCTGCCAGCGTTTCCAATTCATTTCGTGTGAAGAGATGCACATAGCGCAATCCGGGCTTATCGGTCTGCCCCGGCAGCAAATGGCGCCAATCTAACAAAGTATCCCCCGTTTCCAGCTCTTCATCCGCCAGGCCTACCAAACTCCAGGGTTGGATACGCGCCACCAACTTGGGGTTCTTGTTGAACTGCCACTCGGAATGGATGAAACAGCCCCCGACCGGCAGCAGCCCGGCAATTTGACGCAGCAAACGAGCCCGCGTCTCGGCACCCGGGATATGATGCAAAGCCGCGAACATCATCACGCCGTCGTAGTACGGCAAGCTGCATGCCTGTGTCCAGTTTTCAGCAGAGAGATTCACCTCGTTGAACAAAACGCGTTGTTCTGGAGTAAAAGAGTAGCTCTGGCTGGCCTTTCTTGCGGCCGCGATCAATACCGGGCTAAAATCCAATCCTTCATACAATCCGCTCAGGCCTTGCTCTACCCAGTTGGCCGAGAGCGCGCCGCTGCCGCAGCCCAGGTCAAGCCAACTGCCGTCGTGAATTTGCTCATTCAAAATACGCTGTACCCCGGGTTGGATGCGCCGGCGCGTCTCAGCGAAGGCCTCTCCATAATCCTGGTAAAATTGACCATTAATGTCAAATAATTTCTGTACGACCGTTTTATCCATTGCACCCATTATAATGGTCGTAAGGTGATTCATGAATATTGAAAGCTGGAAAAAAGAACATAAATACACACCCGAACTCTTTGCCATCGCCAAAGAAGTTCTTGAAGAAGTACGCGGCGGCCGCAGGTTGGACCGCGCCTTACGCGCTCACACAATGACGGGCGGCGGCATGCTTGCCAAGCATGTGTTGATCGCCGCTTACCACGAGCTGGTTGCCAGCGGCGATTGGCCGGAAGACCCCGAACTTTTGTCGCGCATTCGCATGAAGCCGGTGCGCACCCTTTCCGGGGTGACCACGGTGACCGTGCTGACCAAAGCATATCCCTGCCCGGGGCGTTGTGTGTTCTGCCCGACCGAAGCCTATATGCCCAAAAGTTACCTGGTGGATGAACCCGGTGCTGCCAGAGCCTTTCAGAACAAGTTTGACCCTTACAACCAGGTGCATTCACGCCTGCTGGAATATGATGCCGTCGGCCACCCTACTGACAAGATCGAGCTGTTGATCCTGGGAGGCACGTGGAGCTCTTACCGGCGCGATTACCAGGCCTGGTTCATCAAGCGTTGTTTTGATGCTATGAACGGAGAATCCACTGACCCGGCCGCGGATGCAGGGGTAACCGATTCCTCCAATGAATCGGTCAACCTGGATGTTCTCAAAAAAGCCCACGAGATCAACGAAAGCGCGACCCACCGCAATGTGGGTCTGGTGATCGAAACCCGCCCGGACGAGATCAC
>PMIV01000190.1:7960-8099 GCA_003158355.1 Anaerolineaceae bacterium | reverse complement strand
ATTCCCACTCGGGGAAATTGCCTGTAGAGATGGCTTCAAACATATCACGGCGGTGATAGTCTGTGTCAGCCCCAGAGATCTTCACTGTTTCATCCCAAATGGTGGATTGTAGGCCAAGTTTGGGGCGCCAGTGGAATTT
>PMIV01000190.1:0-7952 GCA_003158355.1 Anaerolineaceae bacterium | reverse complement strand
CATGATCCACATCACCATATGCATGGTTTCAGGTGTGAGAGAAATAAAATCCCAAAATGTGTCGTGCGCGGTGGCTGATTGCGGAAATCCGCGGTCAGGTTCCATTTTTATGGCATGGATTAGATCAGGAAATTTGATGGCATCTTGAATAAAGAATACTGGAATATTGTTGCCAACGAGATCCCAGTTACCTTCTTTTGTATAGAATTTGACGGCAAACCCGCGCACATCACGCGGAGTATCTACCGACCCAGCCCCGCCGGCGACAGTTGAGATACGCGTAAACAAGGGCGTTTTCACACCGACCTCGGTAAGTATTTTGGCAGTGGTATATTGTTTCAAGGAGGCGGTCAGTTCGAAAAATCCGTGTGCCCCCGTCGCCCGCGCATGAACGATCCGCTCAGGGATGCGTTCATGATCGAAATGGGTGATTTTTTCACGAAAGACAAAATCTTCCAGAAGGGTTGGGCCGTGCGGATTCGCTCTGAGCGAGTTTTGGTTGTCGGAAATGGGAATCCCCTGGTTCGTGGTGAGCACAGGATGTTCTCCACCGGCAATCTGATGCAGCTCACCACCGGCCGCTGTTTGAGATTCTTTATTGCCAGTTGAGTTTTTATCCTGGTTGATTTTTTCAGATTTAATGGTCATCTTATTATTCTCACTTTGATTTCTTGCTTGTCAGGCAATTCCAATAACTCCGTATCCCAGTAGATTGAGTTACTCATAACCGGAATCATAGGCTGAACCAAATCCACTAACGGCTGTGATCAACTTTCTATTCTGATGTTTTACCGTCGAAATGTTCGTTGTCTTTCTCAGCTTCAGCGCGGGTGTGGTGGATGACGCCATCTCGGTGATTCGGTGGGGCATAGAGCGTATAGAGCTTCATTGGGACACTGCCGGTGTTGATGATGTTGTGATTCGTTCCTGCGGGGACAATCACGGCAAAGCCTGCGCTGATCGCAGTGCGAACACCATCCAGAACGGCCTCGCCCGTCCCTTCTTCGATGCGAAAGAACTGATCGAGCTTATGCACTTCCATGCCGATCTCTTCCTTGGGTTTCAATGCCATGATCACGAGCTGACAGTTTTTCGCCGTATAAAGCACTTGACGAAAATCTTCATTCTTGACCGCGATCTCTTCGATGTTCTTTACATAGCCTTTCATAATAATTCCTCCGGTTGACGTTCTTATTATCATCGTTAGTTAGATTGTCTCAAAGAAGAGACACCTTTTTCCTACACATAACACTGCTCTTCAGCGGACGGCTAACAGCGGAGCGGTGGAGAATCACCGTGGCCTTGACCACAAGTTCACGCATTCATCGTGCTCTTGGTTTCTGATTATGGCAAGGAGCTATCGGAAAGCGTTTTCAAGAAAGCGACAAGCTCTTTCTCTTCCACCGCGGTCAAACCCATGTTGCCCACCTGCTTGGTGTTCATATTCTCGGCCACTTCGGGTGCCGGCCAACAGTTGGCTTGCAGTGCCTGTGGCTCGGTATAGTCGCCGGGGCAAACCGCCAGAACATCCCGGGTATTGTAGAAGTGGACAATACCCTCGAGGGACTTGAAGTACCCGTTGTGCCCGTAGGCCTTAACGAACGTCGTGGTCGGGCGGAGGTCAACGTTGCGCAGTGTTGGAACCTTAAACTTGCCGATTTCCGTCGAAGATACAGTTGAATACAAAGCTGTTTTCTCCAGAAAACCACCCAGACCGGGGTCGGCCCAATTGGGGTCGGCGATGGTAGCAGGGTTTTCCGGGTTCTTGGGAATGCCCAGGTTATCGTAGGAAAAATCGGTAAACAGCGGGTAGCCTGCGATACCTTCGTCGAGCGTATGGCAGGACGAGCAATTTGCCTTGGTATTAAAGATCGCAAGTCCGTTCAGTTGGTCATTGTTCAATCCGAGCGACTTATAATTTTCCCAGTTTGCCATGCTGACCTGGGTGACATTCTTCCCTTTTATTTTCGCTTTGTTCCAAAACGCATCGAACTTTGAGGTGAATGACGAAACCTCTTTCGAGCCTTCGTAGGTAGCGATGGAAACGGAGATATTATCGTATGCCACTCCTACTGCCGTGTCATCTGCGCAGCTAATGCTGCCCCATACCTCTGTAAACAAGTTGACATAGTTAGATGCTTTCACCTTATCGCAAAGGGTTTGCGCATTCGGGACAGCGTGTTCCATTGGGTTCAAGAATGGTCCCTTGGCTTGCTCGGCCAACGGGTTGTCCATTGTCCAGCCGGTAGCGCGCCCGTCCCAGAACATGCCACCGACCCACCCCGCTACCGCATCATTATGCAAAATCGGGCTATCGTCGGCATAGGCCGCACTGGGCGGCTTGCGGTTGCCGAAATTGCCGGCAATGGATCCTTCATACACAGCACCGTGAAGATTAATTGGCTCATCTTGCCCGGTATAGCCCACCCCTGATCCGTGGCATGAAGCGCAGGCCAGGTTATTGTTCAACGATAAATTCTTATCGTTGAAAAGGAATTTTCCCAGCTGTTCCTGAGGGGTCAAATCAACCCGTTGACTATTAGTACAACTGGTAATCCCCAACCCGATCATTACACTCAGCAGCAGTGCAGATATCCACAACAACTTAGCTTTCATCTCACATTCTTTCTACGCAATTTAATCCAGGTTGTCTCGTTTGAAGAACAAACAAATTGGAAAGATCATTTAGTTCGTTTCCCCTAAAGAAGCGGCCCTATTTTGTTGTCTTAATCTTCCCACTCAGGACGACGTATTTATTATCCGCCGAGGGTCTGATCCTGGTTCTTAAACCAGGTGAGTGCCTGCTCAAAATGCTGAGGATCAAAATCTGGCCAATATTCATCCCTGACATAAAAATCNNGCCGACAACCAGCAAAGCCGCCCCCCGGCGGACAATCTCGAAGGCGAATGCAACAGTGGCCCCGATGAAGGCCTGTTTCTGGATGGAAGGCCGCTTGGTGTTATCCTGGGTAAAGCAGTAGATGGAAACTTCCTCGATTCCGTATTCTTTACATTTCTCGTACAATTGGAATCCAGGGTCGATACCGTGAGCGTATCCAGCTTCTTTGGACAGACCATGATCAACAGCCCAGCGGCGATTCCCATCGGGGATGAAACCAACATGACTTGGAAATTTATTATTTGCCATAGATAACTTAACTCCAGCATTCTCAAGTTTTAAGGAATGCCAGTAAGTCGGCGTTCAACTTGTCTTGATGCGTGTAGGCGACACCATGCGGCGCGCCCTTGTAGATCTTTAAGGTGGCGTTCTTGACCAGTTTGGCAGAATGCAGCGCCGCGGCGCCGATCGGCACAATTTGGTCATCGTCACCATGAACGATCAACGTCGGTACATCGAACTTCTTGAGGTCTTCGCTAAAATCCGTTTCGGAAAAGGCCTTGATACACTCGAACGTACCCCTGGCTCCAGCCTGCATCCCCTGCAGCCAGAAGGTATCCATCATGCCCTGCGACACTTTGGCCCCCGGCCGGTTGGCGCCAAAGAAGGGGCCGCTGGCGAGATCTTTGTAGAACTGCGAGCGGTCAGCCCGTGAGCCGCTGCGGATGGCGTCGAATTTGTCTATGGTTAAGCCCTCGGGGTTGGCTGCTGTTTTCAGCATCAAAGGAGGGACGGATGAGATCAAAGCGGCTTTGGCGATTCGTTTTGTGCCGTGGCGGCCGATATATCGTGCAATTTCACCGCCGCCTGCGGAGAAACCGACCAGAAAAATGTTCTCCAGGTTGAGCGATTCGATCAGTTCCGAAAGATCATCAGCATAGGTGTCCATCTCGTTACCGTTCCAGGGCTGGCTCGAGCGGCCGTGTCCGCGGCGGTCGTGGGCGATGCAGCGGTAACCTCTGGTGGCCAGGAATAACATCTGCGATTCCCAACTATCCGAATTAAGCGGCCAGCCGTGGCTGAACACCACCGGATTGCCTGTGCCCCAATCTTTGTAATAGATCTGTGTACCATCTTTTACCGTGATCACACTCACAATGTACCTCCAATTGCTGAGCGAAGTCGTTGGTTGATACCCTTCTTCCAACGACTTCGCTCACTAATTATTCTCGGCTCATTTTTTACTGAGGTTCTGAAGCGCGAATTCCCAGTTGATCAGTTTCTCCAGCACGGCATTCACATAATCAACTCGGCGATTCTGATAATCCAGGTAATAGGCATGCTCCCAAACGTCAATGGTGAGCAGCGGTTTCATGGCTGTTGGCACGGGGTTTTCGGCATTACTTGTCTTGACAACCTTGAGCTTTTCGCCGTCAAGTACCAGCCAGACCCAACCACTTCCAAATTGAGAGACGGCCATGCTCGAAAGCAGCTTTTTGCAGGCATCCACGCTGCCAAATGATTCTTCCATTTTTTGTTTGAGTGAGGAAGGGGGTTCGCCTCCACCTTTTGGGCTCAGGCTTTGCCAGTAGAACGTATGGTTCCAAGATTGCGCAGCATTGTTGAAGATTGCGTTTCTTTCTGGTCTTGCTGCGGTTCCGGTAATGATGTCTTCCAGGGGCATTTCGTTGTAATCTGAACCTATAACCAATTTGTTCAGGTTATCTACATAGGCTTTGTGATGTTTCTCATAGTGAAAACTCAGGGTTTTAGCGGAGATGACTGGCTCAAGTGCGTTTTCTGCATATGGAAGGGGGGGTAAAACATAAGTCAAGGCGATATCTGATGTGTCCGAAGAAATACTAGTATCACTCTTATTCATATTAGTCTCCTTATGGTTGGGGGTTGATGCTGGCGGCTCACACTACTAAAATGAAGAGCCCTGCCGGGTGAGAGAACATTTACTTCAATTTCTTGATCTCATCCTCAACTTCTTTGGCGCCCAAGGCATAAAACTTTTCTTCGTCTGGAGCAACTTCGCGGAGTAACCTTAGAAACTCTCCCATGTGCACTCGTTCTTCGTCCGCTACACTTTTCAGCACTTTAATGGCGAGTTTGTTATCTGTGGATTCGGCAAGCTGCGTATACAACTGAGTGGCTTCATCCTCTGCGGCAACCGCGAAACGAATGGCTCTGATAAGTTCTGGTTCAGTGAGTTTTCTGCTGTTTGCTAACCCTGCAAACGGTGATCCAAATACTGGCATATTATTTTCCTCTATTCCTTTTTGGTTTTAAATCTGATCGTAAATTTATCAACATTTAAACGGTTCACCGCTTAATGAAGATTCTGACCGAAGGGGTCAAATTATTGAAGCACTACAATCTTACCTGAAAGCAGCTATCAGCTTCACAAATTAAAAGTAACAAATATCTATATTTTTTCTACCAATCTTGCGCAGCCCTTCATTGAAAAAATCCAAATGGAAATTAAAAAAGCGCCTCTTGTTTTGAGAACGCTTAAAATCTTTCATTTTCTGGTTACGCTTTATCCAGCAAACACAATAGGTGGAGATCTTGGCAAAGAGGTAGTTTTGTCGCCTTTTTGTATGTTCAGTTACCCGATTGGGACTGTATAATTTTAATATGATTAAAAGGTATGCTCAGATCGCGATAATTTTAGTTCTCATTGTTGCAGCCTGGGTTGTCATCTCCTCCGTCAATAAAAGCATCACGGACGCGGTGAATCCCTTGAAGCAGGCGAACAATGCCGCCAGCACGCAGATCTCGGAATTGCTGCATCCCACCCCGACCATAATCCCCGATCCGGTCACGATCATCCACGACGTGCGCGCGCTGGCCCGCCTGGAAACGATTCAATATACGGTTGAAAAAGTCATTACTGCCGAAACCAACCAGGGAACATTTGGCTTCCTCTTTGCAGACAAACTCTTGCTGGTGGCGCACGGCACCGTGATCGCCGGCGTTGACCTGGCAAAAATAATGCCGAAGGACATGTGGCTGACTGGCAGTGTGCTGAATGTTCGCCTGCCGGCTGCGGAAGTATTCATCGCCACCCTGGATAACGAGAAGACTTACGTCTACGAACGAGACACAGGCGTCTTGAGGAGCCCCGACCAGAACCTCGAAACCCTGGCGCGGCAATCTGCCGAGGATGAAATTCGCAAAGCGGCCATTGACGACGGCATCCTCAAAACAGCGCAGCAAAACGCTGAAACTTACCTTTCCCGCTTCTTCCTTGCGCTGGGGTATGCGGATGTCATCTTCGTGCAGCAAACTCCCTGATTTTGTCTCAAGGTCACAAAGCCTATCGACGGTAATTAAAACAGGCCTTGCTTAAAACAGCGGCCTGTTTTCTATCTTTCTCATTGCTTGTTTATCCTTTTCACCAGGAGGTTCAAGCCAAACATTACCAGGGCAACCAACCCGATCGGAACCAGCATGGCCAGCAAACACAGCAGACCCATCAAGGCTGCATTCATTCCGTAGATCAATGCGATCAGACCCAGACCAACCACAAATAAAAGCACAAAAGCCCCTATGATCAATTGTGTGTTGGTTTTTTTTGCATACTTGCGCAAATCGTCAGCCACGGATACTCCATTTCGGCAACTATCCTTGTTTTATTCACTATACCATATCTAAGATGTTGCCATTCAAGCTCGAACTTCCGGGTCAACTTTGTGGACCGTTCAATTTGGAAATAATTTGGCAGGAGTCAGGTCAAAAGCCTCTTCGCGAATATACGGTAGCGCAGTTGCAGGAGGTTATGGTGATCAGATGTGCTTGGCTTCACCCGTGAAACAAGGTAACAAACATGGCTATACTTGACGCGGTCATGATCACTGCTGCTGCCCAGCCGAAAAAGCGCAGCAGCCGCGAACTTACTCGGTTGCCCATTATTTTTGAATTACTCGTCAGCAGCACAACCAGCACGATCAGAGGCGGAGCCAGCACTCCGTTGAGCACAGCGGAATAAAAGAGCATCTTGACGGCATTAAAGCCAACAAAATCCAGAATCAGACCCAATAACATGGCAATTGCGATCATTGTATAAAACTTACGGGAAAATTGCGGTTTGTCTTCCAATGTGCCGCGCCACCCCGATGCTTCCGATACCGCATAAGCAGCGGACCCTGCAAGAACTGGAACAGCCAGGATACCGGTGCCGATCAATCCAATTGTGAACAAGAGATAGGCTGCATCACCGGCTAAAGGGCGTAGGGCTTCGGCTGCTTGGCGGGCGGTTTCGATATTCGTTTGACCACTTGCGTTCAAGGTTGCCGCCGTAGTGAGGATGATGAAATACATGACGAGATTAGAGAAAAACATTCCTGTGAAAACATCCGTACGGGCTGCTTTTAATTCCTTAACGGTCGCACCTTCACGCTGTTTGATCGTGGTTCTCCCCAGTGCTCGCTCATCTTCAACTTCTTGTGATGCTTGCCAAAAGAAAAGATAGGGAGAAATGGTTGTGCCCAGGATGCCGACAAAGGTGGCGAGAAATGCACTCGACCATTGAACGTGGGGAATAAAAGTTGCCTTTAAAACAGCGAGCCAGTCCGGCCGGGCAAGGAAGGCAGTTATGATGTAGGCAAAGAGTACCAATGTCAACCATTTAAAGATGCGGGCAAATTGCCGGTAAGTGGTAAAAAAGAGCAGTGAAATGATCAGAATGGTGAATATCGGGGTCCAGAAATACGCTTTAATCCCGGTCATCATTTCCATTGCTTCAGCCATGCCGCCGAGATCGGCGCCAATGTTAAAAACATTGGCCACGATCAAGACTGCGCAGGCTGACCACAGCACCCAGCGTGGATAATATCGCCGTACTACGCCAGCCAATCCGCGGCCGGTTACCAAACCGAGTCGTGCACACATCAGTTGAACGGCAGCCATCAACGGGAACGAGAAGATTGCCGTCCATAAAGGCATGTAGCCAAAAGCCGCCCCAGCGACCGAATACGTGGAGATACCGGAAGGATCATCATCGGCGGCACCGGTGATTAGCCCAGGGCCCAGGTCGGCAAAGAACTGCGGTACTGTATCTGTGGTGTGATCTTTGGAATTACTCTTTTTTTCGGTATTGGGGTCG
>PMIV01000211.1:12161-15086 GCA_003158355.1 Anaerolineaceae bacterium | reverse complement strand
AGGGTATATCGAGGGAAATACCAGCATTTTCGCTGTAAAAAAAGCCGCCCTTTATTCTAAAACAGCCGACCTTTTAGAAACTGCAAATAAAAACGGTTTCGTAATTAAAACACTCAAAGATGGAGCGATCCTCACTGTTATTGGAATTGATAAAACAGAAGAAGGCTCCTGGTTCAAGGTCACAGATGAAAATGGAGTCACGGGATATTTGCTTTCAACTGCAAAATTGAAAGAAATACCTATGTATAACCGCGACAGCGCGAAAAAAAACATGATCACTGGTTTGGCCTTTTTGATATTGGGCGGGGGGGTGGCAATCTTCNNTCAAAGCAGTAAATGGCAAAAGTTTCATTCAGATGAAGTCAAGAGAGTGAGACATTTTTCCAAAATTCCAGGGTCAAAATGGGAACCGCTGTTTTCTCTAATATATTTTATTGTGGCATCCTTTTTCCAGGCTTTTCGATATGGGCGATCCGAAGTAAGGGCGTCATAGACATCCACGATGGCGAAAATTCGTGCGCTTAATGGGATTTCTTCCCCTTTTAAACCACGCGGATAGCCGCTGCCATCCCATTTTTCGTGGTGACAATAGGGGATATCCAACGAAGGACGCAAATATGCAATGGGAAAAAGCATCTGGTAGGCATATTCTGGATGCTTTTTCATTATTACCCATTCATCATCGGTGAGTGGTCCCGGTTTATTGAGAATATTATCGGGAATTCCCACTTTGCCAATATCGTGCAACAAAACTCCGCGATTGATGTGCATTAGCTCTTGTGATGAAAAACCGAACCCTTTGCATATTTTTAGGGTGGTCTCAAGAACGCGCATGGTATGACCTTCGGTCATTTCGTCGCGCAGATCAAGAAAGTTCACCCAACCAGCCAGAGTATCATCATAAGCTTGCAATAACTCTTGATTGGTTTTTTGCAAACGCTCAAAGTTTTGCGAACTCTCCAACGCAATTGCAGCCTGCTGTGCGAGAGTTTCTAAAAAATTGGAAATTTCCAAATCCATTTCAAGAACTTCTTTTGAGAAGATCTCAAGAACACCCCGAACATACCCTTTGACAACGAGGGGAACTGCACAATAACTGTTAAAGCCTTCTCTTTTTATCAGCCTGTGGAGAGGATAATTTTGATCAAGAATTTCTTCCGGCTTTGAAGTAATGATCCGTCGATCAGTGAATGTTCTGTCTGAGAGTGGATCTTTGAATAAGTATGATTTCAGATCAACCTCAGGTGTGCTAAATCCCAAACAGGTAATTAATCGTTTGTCGTTCAGCTCCGGGTCAAAGAAAATGACGCAGGCTGCGCTTGCTTTGGTTAAGGTCAGAACTTGCTCGATCAGTACCTGATAAGTGAAGCGAAGATCAAAACTGGAGTTGATGGCAGTATCAATTGTATGGAGGGCATTTAAACGATGCATCCGGTTTTCAAGTTTGTTCTCAATCTCAATGCGTTCAGAGATATCCCGTATAATCCCTTCCAATTTTTCTGGTTGGCCTTTATCGTTCTTGGTGACTTTGCCGCGCAATTCCATGATCAAGCGGTGTCCATCTTTTGTTGTAAAGGGGAATACTAACTCGGGAGATGAAGTCAAAGTGAGTAAATGAATAAAATTATTTACCGAAGGGATTTTTTCCTTTATGGCCTCATAAAAGATATCTGGATTCGCATATATGTCTTCGGACGAAAAGCCAGTGATGGATTCAACAGAGGGACTAAGATAATCGAAACAAAACGTTGGTCTGAAAATCAGACGGATAATAATATCTCTGGCGTTTTCAGCCAGAAGTCTAAATTGAGCCTCACTTACTGCCAGAGCTTCTTTTTCATGGAAAAGAGAAAGTAAATTATGCGCGTTTTCCAATATGGCAGGCAAACGATACAGATAGCCGTTGGTTTTTACCAGATAGTCTACCACTCCCAATTTGAGTACATTTACGGCGGTTTCTTCGTTTCCCTGCCCGGTGATGAGTACAACTGGGTACTCGAAATGTTTATCTGCAATGATTTCTTTTACCAAGCCGAGAATATCTTCTCCGGGCAAATGAAAATCAATTAGCAAAACATCATATTCTGTTCCAGTAGTGGCTGTGCGTAAAGCCGCGCGCATTTCATTCGCGTCTTTAACGATATCCATTTGGATGTGCGGTGCATGGGTCTTGATATGCCGAAGGGTTAATTCAATATCGACCGCATTGTGTTCAGCATAAAGCACCTTGATCGGCCGTGTGAATCTGTTTTTTACCTTCTTGAATCTGGCAATAGCGCTTTCAAGAGTTTGAGGAAGAGACTTAATATAATCTTTTTGTTTGATGATGTAATCATCCGCGCCGGCTTTTAAGGCAGCCACGGCCGTTTCTTCATCGCCCTGACCGGTGACCACAACCACCGCTGATGGAATCCCCAAATTCCGCACTTCTGCCAATAAGGTTAATCCACTGCCATCCGAAAGGTTCATGTCCGTTAAAATAATATCAAAGGGGTTTGTAACTTGCTTTTTAAGAAGATCCAATGCATCCCGAATGGTAGAGACATGGGTCATTTCCATTCCATTACCATGTTTTTTCAGCTCGATCTGGGTAAGGTCTGCATCAAATGGATTATCTTCAAGATAAAGGATCTTCATAGCCAGCCTTTCAATAAATAAATTATACAGATTTCCGACCTAATTCGGCCGCAAATCTTGATTATTGATCTCAAGAAAAAAAGTGGATCCAGAATTTTCATTGCTTTCAACCCAAACGCGATATCCTAAAATACTGGCTGCTTTTTTCACCAACGCCAGACCAATTCCAGTGCCGGGGTATTCGTCAATGCGGTGTAACCGATAGAAAACTTCGAAGACCTTTTCACTAAACTTCATATCAAAGCCAATTCCATTATCCCGAACTGAAAACAGGCTGGTATTTCCCTG
>PMIV01000211.1:0-12123 GCA_003158355.1 Anaerolineaceae bacterium | reverse complement strand
TTCCTCGATCACAGCATTGGTAATTGCATTAATCGACAATTCCAACCAATTGATCGGTTTTCGTTCCAAACTCGAGTACGAGAATAGATCATCAATTAATTGGGTGAGCTGTCCTGAAGAAAGGATCAATTTATTCAGAAATGATTTTCCTTCATCATCCAATTGATGGGAATGTTCTTGTATCAGAAGTTGAGAGTAACCGGTAATTCCGCGTAAAGGTGCTTTGAGATCGTGTGAAATTGAGTAAGTAAATGATTCGAGTTCTTTGGTGCGTATTTCCACCTTTTTTTCAAGATCCGCATTTAACCGTTTAATTTCTTCTTCTTTGGCTTTGCGATCGGTGATATCACGGGTCACACCAAATGTGCCGATTATTTTGCCAGATCTATCGGGTAAGGTCATTTTGGTAATTGAGGCCCAGGTATTCGGGCGTTGATCTTTCCATATCTCTACGGATTCCAGGTTGATTATGGGTTTCCCGGTCCGAATGATCTCTGTTTCCTCACGATGTGTTTCCTGAGCATATTCCAGGGGGAAGAAATCGGCATCTGTTTTTCCCAGAATCTCGTCAACGGACTGCAATCCGAATTTTGCTATGTTGCTGTGGTTGACGCGGATGAAGCGGCCTTCCAGATCTTTAAAATACACCGAGTCCGGAATATTGTCCATCAGAGTTTGCATCAAGTACTGCTCAATCTTAAATGCTTCTTCTGCCTTTTTTCTTTCTGTAATATCCTCGATCATTACCAAAAGATTGAGAATTTCGCCAGATTGTGAGTGAATGGCAGTGATTGTCACATTGGCCCAAATGATTTTACCTTCCTTATGCAAGTAACGTTTTTGCGTTTCAAAAAAAGGAATTTTACCGATGGCGAGCTGATGAATTAATTCTTCGCTCACCGCCATATCTTCCGGGTGGGTGATCTCTTTAAAAGTAATATTTTTCAATTCTTCGGGTGAATATCCCAATAACCTGGAAAGAGCGGGGTTTGTGAGTAAAAATTTTGATTCAGAATTAGTGAGAATAATTCCAATAGGTGATTCCTCAAAAATTCCCCGAAATCGGGTTTCACTTTCGCGAAGTAATGTTTCAAAACGGATCTTCTTCAAGGAAACAGCCGCTTGATTGACTGCTGTTTCAATTAAACTTGCGATTGGGGAAAGATCGCGATTTGTGAAGATGGTAGCCCCACCATAATGATTTTGTTCCCAACTGAATCCCATTGTGTAAATAAAGTCTAGCTTTATTTCTTGTTCAACCAGTTTACAAATTGTCTTGGGAACTTTTCTGTTGAGAAGACCATACAGACCATATTTGTAAAGCTCAAGTTTTCCACTAGCAAACAGCGCCAATTCGTCATCTGTCATATCATTGACGTAATAAACTGTTTTTGTGGGATCAAACTCGAATAAATTAATTATTTTTTGGTATTTTTCCTCCGCTCCGAAGATTCCCTTGATCCTTTCACCCTGAACGGATTCATCCAATCCTGAAATGACGACAATTCCTTCCTCAATCATTTCGTTAATTGTTTTTCCGGTAATTGTAAAGACCTCTTCCATACTACCAGACTGAATCATTTGTCTTTCCGCTTCAGCCATTAGCTGGTTCGCTTTTTCGACCCATTTGCTTTCGGTAATGTCATAGTTTACCCCGAGCATCCGTAAGGCTTTCCCCGATTGATCCCGAATTACTTGTCCGTATGATTTGAGATATCGAATTTGATGGTTGGCCAAAATTACCCGGAATTCTGTTTCATAAGGAGTACCTTCTTTTAGCGCATTTTGCACAATGCGATCACTCTCATTAGCATCATCCGGATGAATTAGCTTATGCCAATTTTCGTAATCAAGGGAGAAATTACCCCTGGAAATACCATACAGTTCAAATATTTGGTCGTCCCAAAGTAGACGATCATGGATGATATCCCAATCCCAAACGCCCATATGTGCAGACTGTGCAGCCAGTTGCAGGCGTTCTCTGGCTTGAGAGATTCCTTCTTCGTGTTTTTGCCTTTCGCTGATATCCTGAATTAAAGACAAATAAATTTTTTGATTTTCTTCTTCGAAAGAAGCCACTCTTATTTCTACAGGAAAGAGCTCGCCATTTTTTCGCTTATTCTTACTGGTGATCGTGACCGGTTTACCGGGTTTTACTTTAATTAATGTTTTATTCAGAGATTCAAAATCAAAATTTGGGTCTAATTCTGTTACATTCAAATTTAACAGTTCCTGCCGGGTATAACCAAGGCTTTCCCAGGCAAGGCGGTTAACATCCAATATCTTGCCTTTATCGTCGTGGACAATAAAAGATTCAGCGGCTTGTTCCACTAGCAGACGCAATTTTTTTTCTGTTGCAGTGAGTGGTTGTTCTTCTCCGGAAAATCCACCATTATCTTTCTGAGTTGGGACTTCTTGGATCAAGATCAAGGACCCTTGAGAAGGATCACTTATGCTGCTGGTTGGAATGGCTAAAATAGTACAACAAAACAGGCCATTATTTCGGTCTATTAGTGAAAGTTCAAAGTTTTTCAGATTCTCTGGTGAAAAGCCCAGAAACTTCTTTATTTGTGTGGAAGTCTTTTTTTCGGGGATCAGTGAGAATAAATTAATTCCAATCAGCTTTTGGGCTGAATATCCGAGCCAGGCGCAGATTTTTGGATTCGCATAAGTGATGAAATATTGGGAATCGAGGATAATTGCTCCCTCGGAAGAAGATTCTAAAACATGGTGAATATATTTCGCGTCAATTATAAAAGTGTCTGCGCCCATAAAATATTCCTCACTGGCGAAACGGCGAACGTAACAATAATTCAATTAACTCACAGTGGAAAATAGCAACCCGTTATATGTGTATATTACAGTCAAAAGGGATAAGAAGCAAGTGGATTATACAAAAAAATTCCTTTTTCTTTACTTAAAACGTACTCGATCACGGAATTTAAGGACAAAAAAAACAGAGTGTATTTTTGAAATACACTCTGTTTACTTCCGATCAGGTTCTCCTCAGCAGCAGCCACATGCGACTTCTTTTTTACCTGTAAGGGCAGCATTGATCATTGCTGAAGCACAACCTACTCCACTGGTCACGGTAATGGCACCGGCTGCACAATTCACCTGGCAAGCACCGCATTCCATACAGTTGGTCGGGTTGATGATTCGTGCCTTGTGATCCGTTATGGCAAAAACTTGATGGGGGCAAACGGTGACGCACAGTGTACAGCCTGTGCATAACTGTGCATCCAAAACCAAAGTATTTTCGAGGTAGGAATTAAACATGTTTGTTCCTTATTTGACAAATGCAAAAACCAGCAGCAACACAAGGCCAATTGCAAATGAGACGGCCATGGGGCGTATATAAGCAAAGATCTCTTTGCGGACTCCCGTGCGTGAGGTAAAGGTGGTGGAACCGGTGAAGTTCAACGAGATGTAGGCAATGCTGGAAGGCATGGCGAGGAGGTAGCCAAGCATCTGACCGGCCTGGTGGTACCAGCTCCAATCTGCATGCTGCAGGAACACTGAGAAAACAAAGGGGAGAGCAGCCACTAACCCAAGAAAAGCCCCTTTGGTGCTGAAATCTTTGCTGGGCAGCCAGGGCAGTAAAATAGGAAAGAAAGTGGTGCCGCCGAGAATGACGGTTAAAACTGCCAAGGCGTACGGCAGGTTACCGATGATATATCCAAGGCCAATGGCGATTAGTCCGGGCAGCCAGATGGCAGTCAATTCCACCGGGATCAGCACAAAACGGTCGTGCAGCGGGAATTTCACCAACCGCATTTCCGGGGTGGCGCGGTGATTTGTTAAATATTCGGGCAGATCAGCGGCGCGTACCGGACCGTACTCTACCAGGAAACCGGTTTGGTTTTTAATTTCGTGAGCTGCGATACCGGGTGCGCCCAACTGCGGCAGGATCAGGCGGCGGTGAGAAACCACGTTATTGAGGTTGACTGCTTTAATTCGGCGGATCAGTTCCCGCGTACCAAAGGTACGTTTACCCGCCGCGCACCAGACATTGACACCTTTCGTGTCCAGCACAAGAATGTAGGCATTCAGACCGCGTAAGGAAGTGCGCAGTGCGTCAAAACTGAGAGAATAGTTGGCAGTAACAAAGACTGGTGAATCGGTGCTGGGGCTGCCAAGCTTGTACAGGCCGGGGGTGACCCGATGATCACCACGGCGCACACCCATGCGCGCCACGAAATGATCCCAGTAATTGGTAGAGGTCATTTTTGAAGTAGTTGCCATGACAGCCGTGTTCGCGGCCAGATGAAACACTCGGGTCATTGGGGTTCTCCAGTACAGCAAGTGGAATTGGATTCGACTTCGGTAGAAAACTTGGCAATGATCTGGTCACAGCAAACGGTGACGAGGTCGCGATTAAGCTGATAGTAGGTCTGTTTGCCATCTTCTTTAAAGTTGACCAGCCCTGCTGCTCGTAGCAGGGCCAGATGGTGTGAGACAGTGGGTTGAGTAACGTTGAGCTGCTCGACAATTTCGTTGACGGAGCGCCAACGGCAGCAGGTGAGCTTCATGATCTTTTGCCGGGTTTCATCGGCAATAGCTTTAGCGAAAAGTACGGGATCTAGAGTAGTTTGTGTCATATAGATAACTTTCTATATGTATTATATAGATGATCGTCTATATGTCAAGAGGACAAAATCCTTGAAGAAATTAATGCCGCGTCAGCAGGATTCTGATATTTATTAATTCAGCCAATGAACCCGATTGGCTCATTGGCTGAATATGGATAATTAAGAGAGAACAATTATTACTGAACGATAATTTTAACTGAAACTCGCTCACCAAAATTGATATTAGCATTGTTGACCATACGCCAGTAACCAATATAAGTTCCGGGTGTAGTGGGTGCCGACATGGTGATTGAAAACGAAGTCGTTTTACCAGCCTTAACAACGTTGCTGACTACAGTTCTGTGACCATCCATCTTATCGCCACTGTAGAATTTTAGGGCAAAAATTTCATCCCAATCGCACGATCCGGTGTTTTTAATGGCCCAGGTTTTGGTGAATATTTGCCCAGGAGACATGATGGTACCATCCGGGACGGTAACGTCATTTGCAAAGACTGCATCGTAACATTGTTGTCCAGAGGTAGTGGCAGCAGAGGCAGGGGATGTTGGGGTCAACCCTGTTGATAACGAAGGTGTGATGTCGAAGGTCGGGGTCGGGGTTGGCGTTTCCGTCGCTGGCAGGGGTGTGGCTGTGGCAGTAACAGGAGTATATAAAGCAGTCAGCGTTTGTGCTACCACTGTATAGACCCCTTCAGGGATCTGTGTTGAAGTCGGCGTTTGTGAGGTGCAGGCGCTCAAGAGCAAGCCAAGCAATAAAATTAAGGAGATAGTTTTTAGTTTCATAATATTGTGCTTCCTGAATGGTGGATTATGGCTTTGTTTCTAATTTTACTCGATTTTGATTGATGAATTGTAGAGATTTATTGCGGCGGGTTAATTTGCTTTCTGAGATGGGAGTATAAAAACAAAAAAGAGTGCGACAGTAAAGGGTGCTTCGCGAAGGGGCTCGGATGCATACCCCGAATGGGGTACACCTGTCCCCCCTGTGGGGACTAAACCAATATAAAGATTTAAAACAAAAGTGAGCGCGACCCTAAAGGGTGCTTCGCAATGTTTTATATAGATTATTCATGATGGGAAATTTATTCGCGGTGATTATTAAAACAAAAGTGAGCGCGAAGGGGCTCGAACCCTTAACCAATGGCTTAAAAGGCCACTGCTCTACCATTGAGCTACGCGCCCATCAAAGGACGGGGTACATTCTATCACGCTGCGGCGTACACGTCAATTCAAATCGGGAATTTAATTGGAGGATAAAAAAACAGATCGGAAATGAGTTTCCTCCGATCTGTTTTTAAAAATCAACTAGAATTACTGCTTCATGAAATCGCCAAAGCCATTCAATAGCATATCCACATCAGACAAGGAAGTTTCGCCCATGGTCGCGACGCGGAAGGTCAGGTCTTTGAGTTTGCCATAGCCGTTGGCGATGCGCATACCGCGGGTCATTAAGAACTTGTTGAGAGCGCTGATATCCCATTTAAGTTCATTCTTGACGGTGACCACAGTGTGAGAGCGGTAGTCTGCTTTTGCCAGCGGCTGCATGCCGTGTGCCGAGCACCAATCTTGAACTTTATTGGACATGGCGGTATGGCGGTTAAAACGGTTTTCCAGCCCTTCTTCCAGAATGCGGTCCAACTGAACATCCAGCGCGTAAATGAGCGACATGGCCGGGGTCATAGGGGTGGAATCTTTGATGCGGTGCTTATCCATCAGCAGCAGGTCAAAATACCAACCGCGGTTGGTAACGGATTCAGCTTTTTTCATAGCGCGATCAGAAGCCGCAGCCAGTGCCAGACCAGGGGGTAATGCCAGACATTTTTGCGAACTTGTGAGCAAAAAGTCGATACCCAGGGCATCCATATCGATCTTTACGCCGGCCAGCGAAGAAACTGCATCCACCAGGATGAGCGTATCCGGGCTGGTTTCGTGAAGTACCTGGCATAATTCTTCGACCGGATTTTGCACGCCGGTGGAGGTTTCGTTGTGGATGATGGTGACAGCTTCGTAATGTTTTTTCTTGAGGGCATCTCGCAGCATATCAGGAGTGATGGCTTCGCCAAAATCGACTTCCAATTTATCGGCCTGTTTGCCGTTGGAAATGGCTACATCATTCCAGCGTTGGGCAAATGCACCGTTGACGCAGGAAAGGACGCTTTCCTGAACAAAATTGCGAATACCCGCTTCTTGCATGCCAGATCCAGAACAGGCGCCCTGGAAAAGACGATTTTTAGTGAAGAAAACTTGCTTGGCTCTTTCTTCGTTTCTACGAAAGAGTTCTTCAAATTCTTTGCTGCGGTGCGGGAGCATTGGCCTTGTTTGTGCAGCCAACACCTCCGGAGCCACATCAACAGGACCCGGTACAAACATATGGGACATGAGCTTCTCCTTAAATTAAACTGTAAAAATTCTCCCGGTCAATGAAATGCCGGGGTGATATCTAGCGTAAGAAGAACGTAAGGACAATTAAAATAACAATAAATGTTCCCGCCAGGTAGGCAATCCGTTTAAGATCTTGCTTGACAGGAGTATAGTCAGGCTTGAACTCATTGGTGAAAGCTCGGCTCCCTGTTTTTGGGGTGCTGACTGCCACTGGAGCGGAAACGGTGGTGGATGAAACTGAGCGACTTTTAGATTTATTTGCCATTGAAACTCTCCTTGGAGAAGTGTGTACCAACTTAATTACTGAGCAGTGTTGCCTTAATAACAATTCGTTTGTTATCCACCCGGTAGGGGTAACACGAGATCAGGGTTAATGCCGGGTTTGAAGTGGTTTCCATCACGTCCACCCGGGTCGGGTCGACTATTTCTGTGTTTGCCACTACGTAAGTATACGCCCTCGCAGCCGTATAAACCACAATTTGGTCGCCGCTTTTTAGCTTGTCGAGGTCGCGAAAGATCTCGCCGAAAATATCGTTATGCGCGGAAACAACCAAATTTCCATTTTGTCCGGGATCGGCGCTGCCAATGTGCTGTCCGATGCCTTTCTTTAATTGCTCCCAGCCGTCGCCTTGCACGACCGACTCATCCACGCTGATTGCCGGGATCTGCATGCGGATGGCTTGCTGCGGACTGGCAGTGGGTGCCGGGATGTTCGCCAGGCTTTGCATCAGGGGACGCAGGTGTTCCGGAATTTCTGCTTCATTAAAGGTTACTTCCGCTCCGTTTACCGGAGGAGTATGACCGCTTGGTAAAACCACCGCAGTGATCAGGGCCGTCGGGGTCATGGTTGGCAGAGTGTTCGTTTCGGAAAACTGGTGATTGAGGGTATTCAGCAAATTAATGCCGTAAATGAGGATGACAGCCACCCCAACCATCGCCAATATTTCGACCGCCAATAAAAACCGGTCCAGGTTTATCCGTTTGCGGTCGCGTCCGCGGCGATGATTATTAGCGGGCGAAGCTGGCTCGCCTCCCTCAAATATATCCGCTTCGTTTTCACTTGTTTCAACCTCAACCGGGATGACACGTCCACTGCGACGATAGGCATCGATGCGGGCTTCGCGGTTCTTGCGGTTTTTTTCAACCAACAATTGACGCAGTTCATCTACCGAAAGGTCTTTGGCCGAACGTTGCCGTGGCACGGGTATCCTCTTTCTGCCGGAAGTATCCGGCTATGATTATACCCGATTTCATTCATGAGGTTACGCGCGACAGATCTTTATTGCTGGTAAGATGTTTCAAAAAGGCAGAGTTTGCAAGAACTGATTTCTGCAAACTGCTTTGGAAATTCATGCTAGAATCAATTATTATGATGAAAAAGGAAATAATTATGCAAAAGAACTATTTGATCGATATGGACGGCGTACTGGTGAAAGGGAAAGCCCTGATCCCGGGTGCTGATAAATTTATTGATCGCCTGAATACGACCAAGACCAAGTATCTCGTATTAACGAATAACCCTCTGTACACGCAGCGCGATCTGGAACACAGACTGAGAATGTCTGGTTTGAATGTTTCTGCTGAAAATATTTTCACCTCGGCAATTGCCACCGCACGCTTTTTGCAAAGCCAACGCCCAAATGGAACGGCTTTTGTTATCGGTGATGTGGGTCTTACCCAGGCGCTGCACGAAGTAGGCTATGTACAAACAGATACCGACCCTGATTACGTGGTTTTGGGTGAGGTGAACACTTATAATTTCGAGCAGGTCACTCGCGCCATTCGTCTCATCAATGACGGCGCGCTTTTCATTGCCACCAACCCAGATGCGACCGGTCCCTTGGAATCCGGGATCGTGCCGGCTACCGGGGCGATGGCGGCTTTGATCGAGAAAGCCACCGGCAGGGCGCCGTTCTTCGTGGGCAAACCCAATCCCCTGATGATGCGCAGTGCCATGCGTTATCTGGGTGTACATTCCGAAAATACCGTCATGGTGGGTGACCGCATGGATACTGACGTAGTTGCGGGGGTAATGAGTGGTCTGGAAACCATCCTGGTTTTGAGCGGTGTCTCGACCATTGCAGATGTCGAACGCTATCCATACCGTCCCGGCAAGATTCTCGATTCAGTAGCAGATATTGAAGTTAGTGCAGACTAATATATTACATTAGTATTTTCTTCAGACGCGGTATAATCATTGTTAAAGGAATCACAAAAATGCTTGCACATGAAAATGCGGGTATACAACGCCGTTTTGTTTGGTCAATGATATTTACTGCTCTGATCTTGGTCGCTGAAGTTATCGGCGGCCTGGTTTCGGGTTCATTAGCGCTTCTTTCTGATGCCGCTCATGTATTCATGGATTTGTTTGCACTGGGGTTGAGTTTACTGGCGCTGCGCTTATCATCAATGCCGGCAGATGACCGCCACAGTTTTGGCTGGCACCGACTGGAAGTTTTTGCCGCGCTTATCAATGGTATTACCCTGCTCGTCATTGCCATTGGAATTTGGGTGGAAGCGGTTAACCGTTGGAATCATCCGGTGGCGATTCACAGTATGGAAATGTTGATCATTGCCGTTATCGGTTTGGTGGTAAATGTGGTGGTGGCCTTTACTCTGGGCGGGCATGAACATGACCATGATCACGTGCACGAACATACCCTCGAAACAGAGCACGACCATGCGAACGGTATAGAATCTGCACCAGCACGGGGGCAGCAATCGGTTCGAAAAGATATCAATTTGAACAGTGCTTTCTTGCACGTGGTTGGAGATGCTATTTCTTCAGTCGGTGTCATTTTAGCAGCGCTCCTGATCCAATTCACCAAGCTGCTCTGGATCGATCCGTTGATCAGTATTTTGATCGGCGTTATCATCCTTGTCAGTGCTTACCGGGTGTTACGCAGTGCACTGCATATTTTGGTCGAGGGAGTTCCCGAAGGGCTTTCCATCCATAAGATACAAGAAAACCTTTCTGCCCTGCCAGATGTTTCGGGTGTGCATGATCTGCATGTGTGGAGCATTTGCTCAGGCACCATAGCTTTGAGCGCACACATTGTTCTGGATGAAACAGGGGAAGCTCAACAGACCCACATGATGCAGGAGATCAAGGGCCTGCTTTCTGAAAAGTATCAAATTGAACATACTACCATACAGTTTGAGGCATGTCCGTGTCTAAATGGACAGTGCAATTGCAACTAACCAGTTTTTATCAGCGTAAGATTAATTTGGAACCGCACGATCGGCAATAGAGATCGCCGGGATGGGCCCGTTTACCGCAGATATGGCAGTAGACATTGAGGGTCTCTGATGTGTTGATCGAGCGCTTTTTGGGAAAATTGGATTCGCTGTTTTCGGATGTGTTGATTCGGGGGAATTTCTTTTGGGTCGAAAGCAAAAAAACCAGTAATAGCAATAATATCCCTGCAAATAGAAGACCGCCGGCGATGAGTAAACTGCTGTTATCCCAGATGGGTTTAAAAAGCCCGAGGATTGTTTCCCAAATGGACGTTTTTTGAGAAAGCGGATTAACTGCTCTCACAGGCAAAATACTGGCACTTAATTCATAACCGTTTTTTGGGTAAGTGAGTGAAATGTTAACAATCTCTCCCAATTTAATATTCCCGGCGTCAGCAGTGTAATACGTCAGACCATCATCTGAGTTCACCACGCCGCTGCCGAAATCAGGCTGAATGGTCATACCGGTGGCATATTTCGGTTTTTGTACGACCAGTTTTAGATCGTTTACGGGGTAATCGCTGATCCAGCGAAAAGAATAGGCATGCTTATTGCTTGATTCCAATGTAACGGGATCGTAGAATTCCAATTGAATATCGGGGGTAGAGGTGATGAATTCGATGCGATTCCAACTGCCGTCAGGAGTGACCGAATATTCCAGGTCATAAAGCAGGCCGTCCAGGTCTTTCATGGCTACACTATAAGGGCCCCCGGCAGAAGCGGGGATCTTAAAACTTACTTTGGAAGGAAAACTGGTCAAAGAAGAGAACGAGATGTGATAGATGACGAGGGTGGCAGGTTGGTCATATTCAGGCCAAATATCGATCTCCATTTGGTTGACCTGCAAGCCCGGATCGATGGTTTGTGCCGGAACTGCTGCGGTCAAGAAAATGCTGGCAAACAATAAAAATGGCAGGATCTTTTTTATCATTGCTGATTTCCTTAATTTGATATTACCATAAGACAGAAAACGTAGTAAATTTTTATGATAAAATTAGGTTGTGGTCAGACGGAGCACTCAGCCTGACCCATTCATGCCGCAAGATCGCGACAACCTCAAAGGTGCAGCCCCTATTTGGAAAGGGACCGCTTTTGGGGTTTTTTATTCTAAAAGGTGCAACTTGAGGAGTTACACAAAATGCGTTGGGTTAGAGATTACACACCACAAAAAGACCAAAACCGTCTGTATCGAACTGCCATGATCATTACGCTGGGAGGTAATCTTCTCCTGGCTTTATCCAAGGGTTTGGTAGCTTGGTTGACTCATAGTGCGGCTATTTATGCAGACGCAGCCAATTCGATCTCGGACGTGGTTTACTCGTTATTAATGGTGGTTGGTCTGTATATGGCCACGCAGCCGCCGGATCTTTCGCATCCACAGGGGCATGCCCGCTTCGAACCCCTGGTGGGGTTGATTGTCACTATTTCAATGGCCTTTGCCGGTTTTGAAGCCGCGCGAAATTCTTATGTTCGTTATGTTGCAGGGGGGGCGGCCATCACTTTGGGCTTACCCATGTTTGTATTGCTGGCCAGCGCTGCTATCAAAGCCGTCATGTTCTTTACTATCAGCCGGATCGGTAAAAAGTTACGCAGCCCGGCGCTGACTGCCACCGCGACGGATAATTTGAGCGATGTGCTTACCTCGGTCACGGCATTTGTGGGTGTTCTTTTATCTTCTCTGGTCAGCCCGTTGGCCGATCCAATTGCCGGTTTTTTGGTGGCCATCTGGATCTTTAAACAGGTTTACTCAGTCGGCAAAGAAAACCTGGGTTTCCTGACGGGGAAAGGCGCCAGCATGGAAGAGGTGAAGGAATTTGTAAAAGCCGCCGAATCTGTGCCGGGTGTCTTGCGGGTTCACCACATTATGACCGAATATGCCGGTCCCAGGCTGGTGATCGACATGCACGTAAATG
>PMIV01000266.1 GCA_003158355.1 Anaerolineaceae bacterium | reverse complement strand
TAATGGATCAATATTGATCCATTATTTTTAACCTCAATTATCTGAATCGTATAAAGCTCGAAATTAAGCTGCCAGGACAATTCTTAATTTAGCTTGCATCGCTACCTATAGAAAAGTATAATCCTAAGAAGCGTGAACGATAACGGAACCCCTCAAAGATTATGTTAAATCTCACTCCCCACGATCTTATTTGCCGCGTGATCACACTGGTCATTGCCTTGACCGTGCACGAATTTTCGCACGCCTGGGCGGCTGATTATTTTGGCGACCTCACTCCGCGCCAGGCGGGGCGCCTCACCTTGAACCCCCTCGTCCATCTGGACGTTTTTGGCAGCTTGATGGTCCTTCTCACCGGTTACGGCTGGGCCCGGCCCACCCCCATTAATCCGGCAGCGCTGCGCCAGCACTCACGTTGGGCCATCGTCTGGGTCTCCATTGCAGGGCCGTTCTCCAACTTTGTCCTGGCAGCGATGGCTGCCATTCCCCTGCGTTTTGGCTGGGTACAAATCATTGCCCCCACGGGAATCTTGCCGACGTTGGGCGAGTTTGTCTATGTCTTTTTCTATATCAACCTGCTGCTGGCGATATTTAATCTGATTCCTTTTCCTCCGCTGGACGGCGAAAAAGTGCTGGTGGCTTTGCTGCCCCGGAGTGCCGAGCCAGTTTATGCAAAACTCCGGCCTTATGGGCCGTTTGTGCTGATGCTGCTCATTTTTGTGGGCCCAACCATCCATTTTGATTTGATCGGCTGGATCATCACCCCGATCTTGACCGGGTTACAAAGGGTCATGATCGGATTATAAAAAATTGGGAATACGCGCCTTTTTTCCACGCAAAAGGGTGGAACTGAGGCGGTTTTAAATTGATCATTGGTTTTGAGATGAGTTGAATGGCCTATTATTGTTACATGATGCAGTGCGCAGATGGAAGTTTTTACACCGGTTGGACGCTCGACCCGGCACGGCGTGAAAGCCAGCATAATCATGGGCGCGGCGCAAAATATACCGCTTTACACAGGCCAGTTCATCTCGTCTATCTTGAAGAACAACCTGACCTTTCTGCCGCTTTGAGGCGGGAGCGGGCCATTAAAAAATTGACTCATCGGCAAAAAGCGTCATTAATTCAAAAATACAGGCAGGGACTCATGAATTCTCAAGCGAACGAAATTGTAGTGATTTCTCCGGGACGGGTGAATATGCTGGGGGAGCATGTTGACTATAACGATGGTCTGGTCTTCCCCGCAGCAATCGACCGCGAAGTGACGATCCGTGCCCACGAACATGACCAGAACACTTGCATCATCCACGCAACCGATCTCAATGAATCTACAGCATTCTCACTCGATGGTCTGGAAAAAAAGCTTGATCTCGAGGGCAAACCCCTGCCGGGTTGGGCGCTCTATCCTGCTGGAGTGGCTCTGGTATTGCAGAAACATGGCTTAAAAGTGATGGGGATCGAAGCGGAGTTCAGCTCAAATCTGCCCATTGGTGCCGGGCTGAGCAGTTCGGCTGCCGTGGAAGTGGGTTTCGCGGTCTTGTGGGAAGCACTCGGCGGTTGGAAGCTGGACCGCATGACCTTGGCGCAATATGCCCAGGAAGCCGAAGTGCATTATGTGGGGGTCAACTGCGGCCTGATGGACCAATTCGCCTGCGCGAACGGTGTGGAAGGTGATGCACTGTTATTTGATACTCGCTCATTGGAATGGCGCCCGGTGAAACTGCCTGCGGGTACCAGCATCGTGATCGCTGATTCGGGGGTGAGGCACACCCATGTGACTTCTGAATATAATACCCGGCACAAAGAATGCGAACAGGCTGTAGAAATTCTAAAAAAACATTATCCGAGCATAAAAGCATTGAGAGATGTGGATCTGGGCCAGTTGGCCTCGGTAAAGGCTGAAATGCCGGAGAACGTGTTCAAACGCGCCCGCCACGTGGTGACTGAATATAACCGGGTGGTGGAAGCGGTGAAACGGCTGGACCAAAAAGACGGAGCCGGTTTTGGAAAGCTGATGTTCGAGACCCACGCCTCGCTGCGCGATGATTACCAGGTGAGTGTTCCTGAGGTGGATATTTTAGTGGAAAGCGCATCCAGGCTGCCCGGCTGCCTGGGAGCGCGCATAACAGGGGGCGGCTTTGGCGGGTGTACTGTTAACCTTGTCAAAGAAGAAGACGCAGATTCGTTTATCAGCGGCTTGAAAAGTGCCTACCTTGAAAAAACAGGGAAATCGATCTCCGTCTTTGCGTCAAAAGCATCTGCCGGAGCCCACCTGGTTCGATAATAAATAAAAAAAGTGGAGAGCCATCAGCTCTCCACTTTTTTGAATGATCTACTAATCTGAAAAAACAGGCAAATGACCGAGAGAAATGATATCGGCCCATTTGGCGCGTTCGCCTTCGGTGAAGATGGCTGCTTCGGCGCTGACGGTTGAACCCGCCTTCTGGCAAAGCTGGCGCATGGCCTGCAGGGTGGACCCGGTGGAGATGACGTCATCCACAATGACCACTTTCTTGCCCTTCATCAGTTCGATGTCTTTTTCATCCAGGAACAGCGTTTGCGGCTGACCGGTGGTGATGGAAAGCGTCTCAAATTGCAACGCCTGGCCCATGTAGGGTTTGTAGCTCTTGCGCAAAATGACGTACGGTTTCTTCATCTCAACGGATAACGCGTAGGCCAACGGAATGCTTTTGGCTTCTGCGGTGAGAAAGACATCGAATTGGGTGTTTTTCATTTTCAAGGCCAGAGCTTTGGCGCAGGCTTGAACCAGTTCGGTGTCTCCCAGGATATTGAGAATGGCAATTCTCAATCCGGGTTTAATTTCAAAAAGGGTTAACTCGCGATGAACGCCTGCAATATCTACAGAATAAGTCGGTCTTTTTTCCATTTTTCACTCCCTGAAACAATCTGTACAGCTTTCAAACGCAGAAAGTTTATCACAATTTCCTTGTATAGACATATACAAATTTATTTGATTAAAGTAGAGATCCTCGCACACCGGTATGTGCGAGGATCCTTAGAGGGAGAAATTTATTCTCAGGTTTGAATATGGTAAAATCATCGAGAGCCGAGGACGCCGACCCCGGCTCTCATTTCCAAGGAGGAGAAGAAGAGAAGTCGCCCTGCAGATATCATAGCTCAATGCGGCTTATATTACTTGACTGTTACCCTACGGTAACCCTACGATATCTTGCGGTTAATTATTCGCTAATCACCTTGATTTTAAACAGGATAGACTCATTTGGCTTCTCAAAATTTTGGTCTTGCATGTTCAAAAATTGATATTTCTCCCATCGGCACCATTGAAGTGCTGGCTACAGCGAATGGAATTTATCAGGTTAATTTGTTGGGGCATACCCCCAAGCAACCTTTTTTGAATTCAGCAAAATTAAATGAATCGGATTTTAGCAAATTGGCATTACAGCAAATTGTAGAGTATCTTGCCGGTCAGCGCCACGCTTTTAATCTGCCTTTGGATTGGACCACCAGTAAGCCTTTTCAAAAAAAGGTGCTGGCGCGCGCTCTGGCCATTCCTTTTGGTCAAGTGGCTACCTACGGTGAACTGGCTCGGGAGCTGGGCAGTATTGCTGCCAGCCGGGCAGTAGGCGGCGCCATGGCGCGGAATCCAATACCGATCATTATTCCCTGTCATCGTGTGGTGGCTTCAGACGGTCGTCTGACGGGCTATTCAGCAGCGGAAGGCGTTTGCACCAAGCAATGGCTGCTTGAACTGGAGGGCCATAAAATTGTCCGCGAAAAATTGGTGTAAATTCATTTTACTGGGCACAATTTGGGGATCTTCCTTTCTGTGGATCAAGATCGCTCTGCAGGAAGTAGGCCCTTTGACCCTGGTCACCTTCAGAGCAGGCTTTGCCACGCTTGGTCTTCTGGCTGTGGCTCTGGTGAAACACCCAAAAATTCATAAGGCGGATATCTGGATTCTGGCATTTTTGGGTTTCTTCAATATCGCCTTGCCAATTGCCCTCATCTGCTGGAGCGAAACGCACATCTCTTCCGGAATGGCTGCCATCCTGAATTCGACTGTACCGCTTTTCACCATCCTCATCGCGCCTTTATTCTTAAAGGATGAACACCTGACCCGCAGACGCATCCTCGGGCTGCTGCTGGGGTTTGGCGGGGTGATCGTGCTCATGTCCAACCAGTTAGACGAGGGTGATGCGTTGAAAGCAGTGGGGGTGATCACCATGTTGATCGCCGCAGCTTCTTATGCCGTCAGCGGAATTTTCACCCGCAAGATGACCGTCGGGATGAAACCGGAAGCGCAATCTCTGGGTCAAATGGGGACGGCTTTTCTCTTTATCCTGCCAGCGTCGCTCTCCTTTGAAGCACCATTCCATTTCCCTACTTTAGCCATTAGCTATGTGGCGCTACTTTGGCTGGGGTTGTTGGGTTCTTGTGTGGCAACACTGCTGTGGTTCTCGCTGGTCGCTTCGGTAGGGCCGACCCGCACCAGTATGACCACTTATATTTTTCCTCTTGTAGGTGTATTGTTAGGACTGATCTTTTTAGGGGAGCGGGTGGACTGGCGTTTAGCGGTTGGCGGGGTTTTAATTATCCTGGCAGTAGTGCTCGTGAACAGCCAAAAGCGTCTCTTCACTAAAAAAGAAACGTTCCCTTTAGTAGAAAATTTGGAGCAAGAAAATGACTGATGAAAATACCATAAAAAAAGCCGGATATGTCGCTGTCGTGGGACGCCCGAATGTGGGCAAGTCCACGTTAATTAACACCTTTCTGGATCAAAAAATAGCTGCGGTATCTCCCAAACCGCAGACCACGCGCCGAAAACAATTGGGCATTCTCACCCGCCCCGACATGCAGCTCGTTTTTGTCGATACTCCGGGGATCCATAAAGCCCAGCACAAGTTGGGTGATTATATGAACGACGAAGCACTCAGCAGCCTGGCTGATGCGGATGTGGTACTGTGGCTGTTGGCTGCCGACGAAGGATTTACCGCCGAAGACAAATTGATCGCCGAGAAACTGGGCGCCATCCGCAAATTGCCGCCGGTATTCATTGCCCTTTCCAAAGTGGATAACGTGGATGCCGAGACCATCGAAAAGCAGAGCAAGGCCGCTATGGAGTTATTCCCGGCGCGCGATATTCTGGAGATCTCCTCCATGCAGCATAAAGGCCTGGAAGAATTACTGCAAAAACTGCTGCAGTTCATCCCCGAAGGCGAACCTTTCTTCGATGAAGAAACAGTCACCGATTATTACGAAAAAGAGATCGCAGCCGAACTGATCCGCGAATCTGCTTTGTTCTTTTTGCGCGACGAAGTGCCGCACTGCCTGGCGGTGCGCATGGACGAATATACCGAACGCGGCGATAAAGGCGCTTTCATCGAAGCCACTTTCTTTGTGGAACGCGATTCGCAAAAGGGGATCGTCATCGGGCAGGGCGGTGAAATGCTCAAGAAGATCGGCACCCGGGCGCGGCAGGAAATTGAAAGCATGAGCGGCCGTGAGATCTATTTGAGCCTGCGGGTCAAGGTGAATAAAAATTGGCGCAACAGCCCGGAAGCACTGCATTTGCTGGGTTATGAAAAAGAGAGCGATAAATGATCTTTACCTGGCTGTTTTTTGTCGCAGTTGGGTTTGCCCTACTGGACTGGTACGCAGCCTGGAAAGAAAACCGCATCTTACTCTTCATTGCCAAACCGGCTACTCTGCTGTTTCTCATCTTCTGGTCGATCCAGATCAGCGGTTGGCAGGGTTCCATGTTCTGGTTCGGATTGGGGCTAATCTTCTCGCTGGGGGGGGATCTGGCCCTGTTGTTCAGTGCCAGGTGGTTCCTGTTGGGGTTAGGTTCTTTTCTTCTGGCTCACATTGCTTTTATCATCGGGTTCAACTCGCCGCTGCCGGCATTTAGCTTTTACTCCACCCTGATCGCAGTGATGGTGGCTCTGGTGGCTGCGCAGGTATTGCGCTCCATCCGCCCCGGCATCGTACGCTTACCTTCTGCCCGGGTCATGCTGCCTGCCTCGACGGCTTATGGAGCGGCGCTGACGTTTATGTGGCTTTCATCCTTGCTCACTTTTTTAAATGCAGCCTGGCACCCGTCCGCAGCGTTATGGGCCGCTGCCGGAGGCTGTTTCTTCTTTGTTTCAGATTCGACATTGTCTTACGACCGCTTTGTCAAAAAATTCCCGCACGGGCGTTTTTGGGTGCACGTCACCTATCACCTGGGAATTGTGGGGATTTTGATCGGCGCGATGACGAATTTTGTACGGTAAAAGGGGAGTTATTTCATCAGTGATCTGAAACCGTTGCCAAGCGCTTCATGGGCGGTACCTATGACCATAAAGGCTTGCGGGTCGATGTCATTGACCAACTCTTTAAGTTGATTCACTTCCGAACGTGTGATCACACAATACAGCACAGGCCGGTCCTCGCCGGTATAGCTGCCTTTCCCCGCAAGGAGGGTGCAGCCACGTTCCATTTCGGACATAATTTCTTGAGCGACCTTTTCATAACAGGTGGTGATGATGATGGCGGTGCGAAAAATGCTCTGGCCTTCAGAGACTGCTTCAGCCGCAATACCGCTGATGTAAATGACCACCAGGCCGTAAAGCGCTTTTTCCCACGAAAAGGCAAAACCACTGGCCAGAACTACGATCGCATCCGTAATGAGGTAGGCCTGTGAAATAGGGATGGCAAAACGGGAATTGAGGATGCGGCCGAGAATATCTGAGCCTCCGCTGGTGCCCTGTCCGCGGTAGACCAGGCCCAGGCCGGCTCCCAACAGCACCCCGCCGAAAATGGAGTTCAAGACGTTGTCGCTGGTTACCCCAATAGGGATGAAAAACACCAGCAAGTCGGTGAAGATCGAGAAGGCAGCCACAGCGACCGCAGTGCGCATCACAAAGCGCGGACCGCCCAGGTGGCGCCAGCCCAGCACGAACAGGGGCAGGTTGCCGAGGATGACCATGACGCC
>PMIV01000222.1:15045-16791 GCA_003158355.1 Anaerolineaceae bacterium | reverse complement strand
GAAGAAGAAAAGAATGACATGGGCATGGCCAAACAGTTGGCTTCACTGGCAGATATTTTTGTGAATGATGCCTTTGGAACTGCTCACCGCGCGCATGCCTCAACCGAGGGAGTGACACACTTTTTGCCATCAGTAGCCGGCTTCCTGCTTGAAAAAGAAATCAAATACCTGGGGCAGGCAATTGCCGATCCGAAACGTCCATTTGTGGCGATCATGGGTGGGTCCAAGATCAGCGACAAAATTGGTGTGATCAAGAACCTCCTG
The DNA here is from genome assembly GCA_003158355.1 of Anaerolineaceae bacterium. Lineage (GTDB taxonomy): Bacteria > Chloroflexota > Anaerolineae > Anaerolineales > Anaerolineaceae > UBA6107. Next base: position 16,527 of record PMIV01000222.1, on the reverse strand, counting down.
ACCAAAGCTGACACGATTTTGATTGGTGGTGGAATGGCCAATACATTCTTCAAAGCCCAGGGATATCCCGTTGCGGATTCGCTGGTCGAAGATGATGCCCTTGAGACCGCCAAAGACCTATTGAAAATAGGTGGACAGAAGTTGCGTTTACCTGTGGATGTAGTTTTAGGCGATAAGTTCGATGCTGATGCTGCAGTAAAAACAATCCCGGTCGGACCGATCCCGGACGGCTGGCGTATTTTGGATGTTGGCCCTGAGACAGTGAAAGCGTATGGCAAAGTGATCGAAGCCGCCGGTACTGTGGTTTGGAATGGCCCGATGGGCGTTTTCGAGTTTCCCAAATTCGCGGTTGGAACCTTTGGCATTGCCAAAGCAATTGCTGCCAGCAAGGCCGTTAGTATTATTGGCGGCGGCGATTCAGTAGCAGCCATTCAAGAATCCGGTCTGGCAGATCAAATTACCCATATTTCTACTGGGGGCGGAGCTTCTTTGGAAATGCTGGAAGGTCTTGAATTGCCGGGTGTTGCCGCTTTACTTGATAAGTAAAGCAATTGGCCTCACATGAAATTTGGATACCGAAAATTGGAGTTTATATGAAAAAGTGGCCTTGGTGGATAAAAACATTACTGATCCTTATAGTTTTGTTTGGCTTAATTCAATTGGTTCCATTTGGAAAAGATCACCAGAACCCTGCGGTGGTGGCAGAAGCGACCTTTGATAGTGCGGCAACGAAGACGCTGGTGATGAATTCTTGCTATGATTGCCATTCAAATGAAACCACCTGGCCATGGTACAGCAATATTGCCCCAGTTTCGTGGTTGACTCTGGCTGATGTGCAAGAAGGTCGACAGAATTTGAATTTCAGCGATTGGTCAAGTAATTCAGTGGTCAGCCAGGCTTTGTTTAGTTCTGCTGCGCAGGCCGCGTCAGAAGGGAAAATGCCGCCTTTCTATTATGCCTGGATGCATCCCAATGCAAAGTTGTCCACCGATCAGCGCAATCAATTGGTGCAGGGATTCCAAAATTCGGCAAAGTAGCACCTGCCGGTAAAGGTAAATCCTAGACAAAAAGAGTGCGCTGATGTAAAATACTTAGGCTGCTTTAACAGAACTTACCCTTGACCCTCGTACGTGTTTTATTTTGTTGGAGGAATTCAGTTGGCTAACATAAAGTCTGCAATCAAACGCAACAAGCAAAACGAAAAGAAACGTATTCGCAATCGCATCTATCGCGGAACTGCCCGAACTTACGTAGCTCGTGCACGTACTGCAATCACTGGAAAAGATGCCGAAGCTGCGAAAGCCGCCGTCCTGACTGCAATCAGCGCTCTGGATAAAGCTGCCCAAAAGGGTGTTATCCACAAGAACAACGCTGCTCGCCGTAAGAGCCGTCTGGCGAAGCAATTGGCTACCCTCAAGTAGCCAGTAACGATTGATTTGCAAAGCAAGCGGGAGCCTCTCTAACTCCCGCTTTTGCTTTTAA
>PMIV01000222.1:11641-15011 GCA_003158355.1 Anaerolineaceae bacterium | reverse complement strand
GGAAATGTAGCTGAACGAGCGCAAAAAATTGCCTCTGAACTGGTGCAATTCATTGGCCCTGCAGAGGGTTTTTCAAAAATTGAAGCAATCAACGGGTATCTCAACCTGATATTTGCACGAGAGAATTACATGCGCCGGGTCATTGATTCGGTTCTGCAACAGGGCGAAGATTTTGGTCGGGGAGAACGCAATCATCTGCAATGGATGGTGGAATTTTCACAGCCAAACACACATAAAGCCTTTCATGTGGGGCATTTACGCAGCGCGATTTTAGGAGATGTATTGGCGCGCGTGTTGGATTTCGCCGGTTATGACGTAGTTCGTGCAAACTATCCCGGGGATATGGGTCTGCATGTAATCAAATGGTTGTGGAATTATATGAAGTATCATCTGGGTGAGCGTCCAGAAAAGGATTTCACCAAATGGATGGGCTCTTTATATGCTGAGGCTTCGCGCAGATTGGAAGAAAACCCGGAGCTTGAAAGTGAAGTGCGCGCATTGTATGCACGCTGGGATAAGCGCGACCCCGAAGTTGTCGCCCTTTGGAAAGAAACCCGCCAATGGTCCATCGAAGGTTTTGAACAGATCTATGACCTGTTGGATATTCGTTTTGACCGTTATTATTTCAATTCCATGTTTGAGGATTCAGGTCGTGAGATCGTTGAAGACCTGGTTAAAGCCGGTATTGCCGAAGATGACCGCGCAAACGGTGGTGCTGTTGTAGTTAAGATCGATGAAAAACTTGGATTGAAAAGCGAAAAATACCGAGTTTTTGTAGTGTTGCGCTCGGATAATACGGCATTATACGCCACGGAAGATCTGGGTTTAGCCAGACAAAAATTTACTGATTATCCTCTGCTTGATCGTTCTTTATACGTTGTGGATGTACGGCAATCGCTACATTTTCAACAATTATTTAAAACGCTCGAATTGGCAGGATATGATTGGGCCAAACGCTGCCAACATGTGGCCTATGAACTGGTAAATTTACCCGGGAATGTGGTGATGGCTTCGCGCGAGGGAACCGTGGTATTGCTGGAAGATTTGATCAAAGAAGCGACGGAACGGGCTTTACAAGTTGTCCGTGAAAAGAACCCCGATCTCTCTGAAGAACAAAAATTAAGTGTGGCCCGCGCGGTTGGCATTGGTGCGATCAAATACCCGATGCTTTCACGCGAGAGTACCAAAGTGGTTACCTTTGATTGGGATTCCGCNNCTGGTCGATCTGATCAGCCGCATTCCAAATGAAGTTCAGAAAGCGGCACGTGATCTAAAACCGTTGGTGATAACATCGTTAGCTTTTGAATTAGCGCAAGCTTTCAATGATTTTTATGGGCAATGCCCGGTTTTACAGGTTGAAGAACCCATACGCAGCAGCCGGATCCGTCTGGTAGCTGCAGCCCGTCAGGCATTGGCGAATAGTTTGGCTTTACTGGGCATCACAGCCCCACAAGCGATGTGAAAATTGTCTTGTAAACCAAATTATGCAAAAGGAGAAAACGAAATATGACTCGAGTTCGTACTTTAATTATGGGAGCGGCTGGCCGCGATTTTCACAACTTTAATGTGTTTTATCGCGATAATAAAGATTATGAAGTGGTTGCATTCACTGCCACACAGATTCCGAATATCGATGGTAGAAAATATCCGGCTGCACTGGCTGGTTCTCTTTATCCCGAAGGAATCCCCATTTACCCCGAGAGTGAACTGGTTCGCTTGATCAAGGAATTAAAAGTAGAGCAGGTTATTTTTGCTTACAGCGATGTCCCTCACGAAGTGGTGATGCATAAAGCCTCCACAGTATTGGCTGCCGGTGCGGATTTCCGCATGATGGGTTTGAACAGTACTCAGATCAAATCGACCAAGCCGGTTGTTTCCATCTGTGCAGTACGTACTGGAGCTGGCAAGAGCCAGACAACTCGCCGTGTTGCTAAAGTTCTCACCGACCTGGGTTACAAGGTGGCAGCAATTCGTCACCCTATGCCTTACGGCGACCTGGTAAAACAAAAGGTTCAACGTTTTGCCACCTATGCTGACCTGGATAAAAACGAATGTACCATTGAAGAGCGCGAGGAATATGAACCGCATCTGGATAACGGCGTAATTGTCTATGCCGGTGTGGATTACGAAGCGATCTTGCGCCAGGCCGAAAAGGAAGTGGATATTGTGCTTTGGGATGGTGGCAACAACGATTTCTCTTTCTATAAATCAGATTTGAGCATCGTTGTGGCTGATCCCCACCGCGCAGGTAACGAGAAATCCTATCATCCGGGCGAGACGAATGTTCGCTCTGCTGACGTGTTTGTGATCAACAAAGTGGATACCGCGGATCCTGAAAAGGTCATTGCGGTACGCAATACTTTGCATGAGTTAAACCCCAAAGCAGTCATCATTGAAGCGGCCTCGCCTTTGTTTGTGGATAACGCCGACGCCATCCGCGGCAAACGCGTTCTGGTCATTGAAGACGGTCCCACCTTGACTCATGGGGAAATGGCTTATGGTGCCGGTTGGGTAGCCGCACGCCGTTTTGGCGCTGCGGAGATCGTTGATCCGCGACCGTTTGCGGTGAGAAGTATTCATGATACCTACGTTAAATATCCGAACACCGGGCCGATCTTACCGGCTATGGGTTACGGCGATGAGATGGTGAAGGATCTGGAAGCAACGATCAACAAGGCAGATGTAGATCTGGTGATCTCTGCGACCCCGATCGACTTGACCCGGATCATCAAAGTAAACAAACCCATGCAGCGTGTTCGCTATGAATTACAGGAAATTGGCCAGCCCACACTTGAAGAAATCTTGAAAGCTAAATTTGGCAAAAAATAATAAATTGCCGCCTACTCAGGAATTGGGTGTAAACTGTTTAATGACAGTCAAGCTCAATTCCTGATTTTTTTTCGAAAGAGTTGTTTATGTTTATTGATGAAGCAAAAATATTTGTGAGATCCGGCCGCGGTGGGGCAGGTGTTGTGCATTTTCACCGCGAAAAATTCGTCCCCCGGGGCGGACCTGATGGCGGAGATGGCGGCCGGGGTGGGGACGTGATATTTGAAGTTCTCCCTACCTTGAATACTCTGCAAAGTTTTCGATATAAGCATAAATATGTTGCGGTCGACGGCGAAAATGGCAGTAAAAGTAATCGAACCGGACACTCTTCTCCAAATCTGGTCATTCCGGTTCCACCAGGAACATTGATATTTGATGATACTACTGGTGAATTATTGGGAGACATGGTGCTCCCGCATCAAAAATTGCTGGTGTGTAAAGGCGGCCGCGGTGGCTTAGGGAATCAGCATTTTGCGACCTCACGGAACCAGGCTCCCCGTACCGCCGAAAAAGGTGAACCTCCACAAGAGAAATATTTGCG
>PMIV01000222.1:0-11636 GCA_003158355.1 Anaerolineaceae bacterium | reverse complement strand
GCCAACCTTGACCCGGATACTTCACTTATTCTGGCGGATATCCCCGGATTGATCGAAGGCGCTCATGAAGGCGTTGGGCTGGGTTTTGATTTTCTCAAGCATATCCAACGTACCCGGGTATTGATCCATGTGCTCAACGGGTTGTCTGAAGACCCAATTGCGGATTTTACCCAGATCAACAGCGAGCTAGCATTGTTTGATCCGCATCTGGCCGAGAAACCACAGGTTGTCGTTTTAAATAAAATGGATCTCCCGGATGTTCAGGAAAAATGGAAAACCATCAAGAAAAAGCTGGAGAAATCCGGTTATGAACCGATGGCAATTTCTGCCGCTACTCACGAAAATTTAACCCAGGTCCTTTGGAAAGCCCACGAACTGTTGGCCAAGGTACAGGAAACTGCACCTGAGCCAGAAATTCCAGTATATTCACCCGAAGCAGACCCGCGAGTTTTCACCGTCAAACGAGAGAACGAAGGATGGCGCATCAGCGGCGTGGCGATCGAACGCGCTGCCGAAATGACCTACTGGGAGCATGATGGTTCCAGACGCCGATTCCAATATTTAATGGATAAACTGGGTGTGGATGACGCGCTACGAAAGGCCGGTGTTGAAGAAGGTGATTCGGTCTTTGTCGGCGAATATGAATTGGAATGGCAAGAATAAGATGCGTATAGGCGTTTTTGGCGGAACATTTGATCCTCCTCATGTAGGACACTTAATTCTGGCAGAGGAATGCCGCACGCAGTTAGACCTGGATAAATTATTGTGGGTGGTCACCAATGAACCGCCGCATAAGGAAAACCAATTCATCAGCCCGATAGAGGGGCGGGTAGAACTCGTTCTCAAATCCATTGAGGGAAACCCTGCCTATGAGCTCTCCAGAGTGGATATCGATCGGCCTGGTCCGCACTATGCATTGGATACAGTTCTCCTTTTAAAAAAACAATTTCCTACAGCAGAGTTGTTCTATTTGATGGGCGGGGATTCTTTGCATGATCTACCGACCTGGCATAAACCGCAGGAATTCATCGAGACTTGTAACGGGTTGGGGGTAATGCGCAGACACGATGACCGGGTGGATTTGAACGACCTGGAAAATGCGCTGCCGGGAATCTCTAAAAAAGTGCATCTGGTTGAGGCTCCAATATTGGAAATTTCTTCTCACCAGATTCGCCAGCGAATTCAGAATGGCAGCGGTTACCGCTATTACCTAACGAACGATGTCTATCAGATAATCAAAGAGTCAAAATTGTATCGTTGAACATAAATATTTTGATCAATAAAAAAAAGAGTGGAATTTTTTGGTTCCACTCTTTTTTAAAGTCAATTTTTCTATAGTTCCACGTTATACGTGTGATAGCTGTTCTTGCACGGATTCCCCCAGGCAACGATCATTTGACCGGCTGTCAGATCCATGATCATGCTGACAATCGTTTTTTCGCGGTCCAATGGGTCAATATCAAAGATGGAGTGGTTGCAAATTGAATCCGGATAATTGACATGATCCTGCAAAATGGCCTCAAGCGATTTGATGGTGTGTTTTTTACTTTGTTTAAGCAGACGCCGCGCTCTAAAATAACGTACCCGGGTATGCACGAGCTCATCCGATTCACTCTCAATGGCTTCCATTTTTGGAGAGAGGTAATTATTGGTATGTGCCAGATAACCATCCTCGCTGTTGAGAATGTCAAAGTTGCGTGCGGAAACCTCAACATTGTAAAGCTCTCCGCTGACATGGGCAATGAGATGGCTGTAACCGGCAGCACGCAATGGAACAATGGTATGCCGGAATGCCTGACCGATGGTTTTCGCACCCAGCACTGCGCGTGAGACGATGACACGGGGAATCCCGATACGCGTATCGGAGGGGTAGACTGTATCACAACATTGGGCAATACCAGCTTCATTGAACCCCACATTGGGTAATAGACCACCATAAGACATGGCTACAAAGGCTGGTTCATCTTCTGCTTCAACATGAACGATATACACATCGGGTTCGTCATCTGGCAGCCAATCTTCATTGTGGGCGACCAGCACATGCCCGTCAGCAGTGTTCATCTCGTTGACTGCCAGGCTGGTGCACTTGGTGAGATGCAGTGCATCAGTAGTCACCGCTTCCAGGCCATTGACGACAGCCAATTCTGTGTAATTTACGTTAGCCCCTTCGGCCATACCCAGTAATTCATCCACGTATTGTGGGTATCTTTCTTGAGCGAAGGGCATATACTTGCGCGCCTGGATTTGAGCACCGTCCCAGGTGAGCTGAAGGTTATCGTAGGTGGTTTCGACCAAATGTCTGGCGTTATGGATGCTGTGCTCAATGAGCGGTCGGACAGCTTCGCCGATCTGGCGGCCAATCTCACGATGAGACCCTTTTACATGAATCAAGGGTGGTGGGTTTGAATGGGTAACAGTAGTATGATCTAGCATGAGTTAACTATAAGCGAACTCTATAGAAGGTGCAAGGGAAAAAATCGAGAAGCAGATAAAAAAATCGTCCATCATTTTTCAGATGGACGATTTCTATGTAAGTGAAGTTTAATTTTGCTGCAGCACCAGGTTGCCGACTGCCATTTCTACGTCAATAGTGATGGTTGAACCCGATCCACTGGCTTCGAATTGTGAACTGCTCTTCGTCCAGGTGCCCTGTGCATCTACATTGCTTAGACCGCCGCCCAGATTAACAATTGTATGGGTATTCTTGGGGACGATGATCTTTACCTGACTCAGCCCAGATTCAATTTTTGCATCCAAATCCTGGGATAATTCACCGCTGAAATCCAAAGTATAATCGCCGGCTCCGCTGCTGAAGGAGATTTCTGAGGTATTCGCATTGGCAAGCCCAATTAATTTTACAGTCGAGGCGCCTGTTTTATAGGTGAGACGATCCATTTTGACCGGGTTTGCCGTGTCAAAGCGAACGGTGGCTTTACTGGCGCCATCATTGATCTCGAGGTCGGTAAGGGAGAGGCCCGAAAGATCAATTACCCCTTCGTAAGCCCCCGCGGAAATCTTAAGTGCTGTTGGCTGAGCTCCGAGTTTGAGAGACCAATCGTTCTTGATATTTCCAGTGGGAATTCCGACATTTGAGGTCTGGTCTTGCGAAATGAGGAGTCTATTATCGGAAAGAGAAACTGTTGGCTTCCAATCAGAAACGTTGTAAACAACAGTTCCTTCCACCAATTTAGAACTGCCACCACTAAGGTTGAGTCTACCTCCACCCATCTCTATCATCACTTCCGCATCCTTTATTCCGGCAGGCACTGCTTGAGAAATTTCAAAATATTGTGACGTGCTGGTATCAACGGAGGGAACATTGACTGTAAAGGAACAACCAAGAAGAACGATTGCCAGGATCAGCAAAGGAAGATATTTAAGATTTTTCATTCTTTCTCCAAAAATATTCTAAACAAAAAACTAGAGAACCTCAGGATTTTGCGGCGGAGCAGGGGGAGTTGGCGGGAGAGGATTGTTTACGGAAACAAGCGGCTGAGGGGTTGAATCTGCAGAACCAAATCGAGTCATGATCACTGCTCCCAACCCCAATAATCCGAAGATGAAGCCAACAATCCAACCAACGCAGGGCAAGAGGTTCATTGTGCCTACCACAAGGCTCAGAATCAAGGTGCCGATACCACTGGCAACTGGAACCGCCCAATTAACATGGATGAATTTCGCTAATTGCTCCCCGATCAAATTTCCAAGTGCGATCCAACCAAAAACAAAAGCCAGGCCAAATACAAGCACAAATAGAAGAGCAACCGGGATCAGAATGATGGTAATGATCAGAATCACTAATAAAATTGGTGAACCTACGATTGTTAATAATCCCACTCCGCCAGCAACGAGTGCTTCGTGGTGGATTGTATTCGCGATTCGCGAGGTTTGTTGAGGCAATACCAACCCAATCACAACAGCAAAGGCAGCCAGGGCCAGGGATTCGAATGCGGCTGTGATTAGTTTCGAGAGCAGGTTCTGGTTGGTTTTCCAGGGAAATTGCCAGCCGTTATCCTTGCCAAGATCAACTGCAGGCGTTTGCTCGGTAATATTTCCGGTAACTTTCGCGGTATCTGCCTTTTTTAAAGAGGCACCGACGGTGACAATATCACCATTCACTACCGCGTTTTCTCCAAGATTGGCAGCTCCACCTATGGCAACCAGATTACCGTTAATTGTGCCATTAACTGTGATTGTTCCACCGGTTAAAACAATATCACCTGTGATCGTGGCGCCTTTTTCAATTGTAGCCGTGCCCCCGATCACAGCAAGATTACCCGTCAGACTCTCACCAGACTGAAGACGATAGGTGTTGGCGACAACAACTTTATCTCCCTGGTAATTTGGTCCCTCCGGTTGTGGAGTAGGGGATTGTGCCATTACAGGAGTTGTAAATAGCAGACAAATTGAAAAAACAGTAATTATTGAAATTAACCAGTATTTTGTTTTCATATTGTTGTCCGAATGCCTTTCAATGTTATCCGGTATAATGTGATTCCCCAAAGCAATAAAGTAAAACTAAGCCATACCGAGATCGTTAATGCAATACCGATGGATAATCCTGTGGGTACTGCATGGAAGAAGCTACCGATAATGATCCAAAATTGTGAGATGGTATTCACCAACTTAACCAGGTCAGCAAAGAGATTTGCCAGAATGGTAATGGGAGAAATGATGGGGAGGAGGAATCCAGCGAGTGTGATACAGGTGGCTACAGCCGTTGAAGCCATACTGATGACAATAATTCGCGTTTGTTCATATTCATGCTGCTTACGACGAGCGGGCAGACTGGCCTGAAACCGAGATGTAAAGCCCGCAGCAGGTGCAACCATCGCGGCAGATTTGAACTCGCGGTCGAGCGTGCGCAATGAGCTGTCCAACTGGGCGCATTGGGTACAACTCGCCAAATGTTGACTCAGTTCTTCCTTTTCAATTGGAGTCAATGGTTTGTCGTCCAAAAGCATTGTTCTATACGGCTGGTGATTCATGAGTCCTCCTCTCGTTCACGATCAGCATTGGATTGGATGAAAGCATTTCAGCTAACTGCTGTCTGGAACGATGTAAACGGCTTTTTACAGCACTAACGGTTAATGAAAGCATTTGACTAATTTCTTCCTCAGAACAGTCATACCAATATTTGAGGATCACTGTGGCGCGGTCTTGGGGATTGAGCTGGTTAATCAATTGATGCAATGCAGCATCTTCCTGGTTGTGGCTCATTTCTTTCTCTGGATTTGGCACTGAAGAATCTGCAATATCCAGTTCTGGAAATTCATCCAACTCAAGCAGCGGTAAGCGTCGTTTTCTTTGTTGGTCGATGCAATGGTGAGCGGCTATAGAAAGGAGCCAGGTGATGAATGGGCGTGACGGATCATAACGTTTTAGGTTCTGATACGCGCGCCAGAATGTCTCTTGCGCAGCATCTTCCGCTGCAGTACTTTCCCCCAACATTCGATAGCAAAGATTATAGACCGGGGTTTGGTAGGTTTCTACCAACCGGGCAAAAGCATCATCATCTCCGTTTCTTGCTTTTTCAAGCCAATCTTGCTCTGGAGTACGGTCGCTCACAAGATCCTCATCCGTTTGTTCTAAAGAAGTATACGCAATATCGTTGGATAGGTTGCAACACTTCTTTCGTTTTGGTTCTTTCTTAAATTAAAAGATAATTTCTTCTTTACCAGATAATTTTTCTTGTATCTTTTCCACAACGATATCCAAGTGTTGAGGCTTGTGAACAAAATCGAGATCATCGGTTCGCAATGTTAACACAGGGCAAAGATCAAAGTGAGAGATCCAGTCTGTATAATAACTTTCCAGTAGAGACAGGTAATCAGCAGAAATCGAATTTTCCATTTCCCGGCCGCGCGAATGAATTCGCGCCATCAACGTTTCAACGGGGGCATTCAAATAGATCAGCAGAGAAGGCGGGGGCAGGTTTTTTACCACAAGGTTAAATACCTGCATGTAGGTGGCATAATCTCTTTCGTTAATATTTCCCATCGATTGCAGCGCCCGCACAAAAATGTAGGCGTCTTCATAAATGCTGCGGTCGATAATGGCAGATTGTTGATTGTTGAACATTTCCATGTGCTGCTGTGCGCGATGTCCGAGAAAAAAGATCTGTAAATGGAAGGACCAGGTTTTCATATCAGCATAAAAATCTGGCAGGTAAGGATTATCTGAGACAGATTCAAATGCGGTTTCCCAATCGAGGCGGGAGCCAATTCTTTCTGTAAGGGATGTTTTCCCTGATCCAATATTTCCAGCGACCAGGATCAAGCGTTTGGACATTAGAATCTCCTCAAATTAGAATCAAAAGCAGTGTTATTATAAACGATTCATTCAATGAAGTTTTAGAGTGTGATATAATAAAATTTGGTGGGAGACCACTAGAAGCAGTTATCGCGCATGGTTTTTAATGCCTCGCCGGTTTCGGCGGGCTTTTTTTGTTTATTCGAGGAGTTTTTTCATGGTTTCACAGTTTCAAGATTTAGGCTTGCAAGATCAATATGTGCAGGCAGTGCGGAAAATGGGTTTTGTCGAACCAACCCCTATACAACAGGCTGCTATCCCAGCCTTATTAGCTGGCCGTGATGTGATTGGCCAAGCTCAAACAGGTACTGGAAAGACAGCCGCATTTATGTTGCCCTTAATGCAGGGGCTCAACCCAACCACTCATGCGATACAAGCATTAGTTCTTGCACCAACTCGCGAACTGGCGAAACAAGTAGCAGAAGCAGGAACTCAATTAGGTCAAGAAACCAAAGTCAAAATTTTGGCTGTTTATGGTGGGCAATCTTATACCATTCAAAAACGGGCGATCAGTCGCGGTGTGGATGTGGTTGTAGGTACCCCGGGGCGTTTGTTGGACCTGATGCACCAAGGTGAGTTAGACCTCAGTCAAGTACATTTTTTAGTGATCGACGAAGCAGATGAAATGCTTGAAATGGGATTTGTCGATGATGTCGAATCCATTTTGAAAGAATTATCCTCTGAACGCCAGATCGCTCTCTTTTCAGCGACCATGCCGGATGCGATTCGAAAATTAGCCAATCGCTATCTGACCAGCCCTGAAAAAATCTCGGTCAACCCGGAACACATCACCGTAGCTGAAACCGTACAGCGTTTTTACCGAGTACGTGAAGAAAACAAACTTGCAACATTGATCCGGCTGCTCGAAGTGGAAGATATCAGTACCGGTCTGATTTTTGTCAGAACCAAGGTGCGCTCTCAAGAAGTCTCAGATGAATTGAATAGGATCGGTTTTCCGGCGGATGCGCTCAATGGTGATCTGAACCAAGGCCGGCGCGAACAGGTATTAGGACGGTTTCGCCAACATACCCTCAAACTATTGGTTGCCACTGATGTAGCGGCACGCGGATTGGATATTGAAGACGTAACTCATGTAATTAATTACGATTTCCCTCAGGATGCCGAAGATTATGTGCATCGGATCGGCAGAACTGGCCGTGCTGGCAAAACCGGAATTGCTATTTCGTTGATCACCTCCCGGGAACGCGGTATTCAGAAACAGGTAATTGCCTATACCCGCCAACCCGTTGAGGATTCAACGATCCCGACGATTGAAGATGTTGAAAAACGACGCGAAGAGCGTTTGGTCAAGAAGCTGTCAGATCAATTGGTGGCCGGGGTTACACCCGCTGAACGTAAATTGGTTGAAAGCTTAAGTGAGCAAGGATTAAGCTCAGTTGAAATTACTGTCGCAGCCATCCGTTTGATCCGCGCCGGTGAAAGTAAATTAAGCAAGATCGAGATCAGCGAACCGGCCAGAGAAGACAAATATAAACATTTGGATGACCGTCGTTCACAGACCACCAAACAGCGCGAAGGTTGGAATGAAAAACGTGAAAAACGTGGTTCGAAACCAGGCCGCAGAGGTGGTGGTGTACGTGAGGCGGGAATGGTACGTTTATGGATGAATCTGGGCAATCAAAATGGTATCCGCCCCTCTGATGTGGTTGGAGCCATTGCCAGTGAAGTTGGCATCCCAGGTAAGGCGATTGGTGAGATCGAAATTCTTGCTGACCATACCTTTGTGGACATCTCTGAACAACATGTGCATCGGGTCTTAACTGAAAGCACCGGAAAGTATCAATTGCGCGGTAAAGCCGTGCTCTTGCGCTTAGCAGATTAAGAAATTTTGATAGACATATAAAGGCTGGTTCGAATCACTCGACCTGGCCTTTTTATTTTAAATTTGTTCAATCCAAAAAAGCAGATAAACTTGGCGTGAAATAAAAAGACTATAATTAACATTAATAAATGGATTATTAAAGGAGGAAAGTATGGGAAATTCAATCCCGGTTGAGTTCTTGGATTTGTTTAAGAAACGGGCTTTTGGTCATTTGGCTACTATTATGCCCGATGGAAGTCCGCAAGTTTCTCCGCTGTGGGTGGATTTTGATGGAAAATATCTCATTCTAAACAGTGAGGCTGGGCGACAAAAAGATTTGAATATGCGTAGAGATAAACGTGTTGCCGTTGAAGTTCAAGATCCTGAAAATCCTTACCGTTATCTTCTGATTCGCGGGAATGTAGTTGAAATCACCGAGGAAGGTGCTGATGAGGGTATCGATCAACTGGCAATAAAATATACGGGTGAAAAATATAAGTACAAAAATCCAAACAGCCCACGGTTGATNNAATACACTCCCCCCTCGCCGAAACGAAATTACACCGGGAATCAAGGTGCTTATAGTTGAGAAGCAGAACCAGCCGACAGGAAAATTAACCGAAGGAATTGTGGCTCGCTTATTAACCAGCAGTCCGACTCACCCACATGGGATAAAAGTAATGCTTATGGATGGCAAAGTGGGGAGAGTCCAAGCGATCGTAAAGTAAGAATAACAGTGATACAAAAAGAGCACACCTAAATGTGCTCTTTTGTCTTTATACTGCGTAAAAGGCTGCGCCTATCAACCCATCTCCGGCATGAACGGAAAGACCTGGAGTAAATGGAACAATCTCCATTTCCAATGGCAGTTGAAGCTTCTCTTTCATTTTTGCCTCAAGGATTTTAGCATCATCTAAATTGTTGATGTGATAAATGGCGGCCCTTTCAATTTTTTTCTTGCTGACAGCTTTAGAAATTAAAGCAACCAGGCTTTCCATGGCTGCATCGTGAGAACGGATACGGTCGACCATCTGCAACGTGCCGTCTTTTATGGTAAGCAGGGGACGAATATCCATCAAACTGGAGAATCCCGCCACAAACTTGGCAACCCGGCCGCTCATTGCCAAATATTTAAGGGTCGTCAGAGATGCAAAAGTGTAGAGGTTGGGAATCATTGATTCGATCTTTTGGCCAACTGAGTCTATTGATTCTCCCCTGGCAAGCGATTCTGCGGCGGCAATAGCCAGGAAGCCTTCACCCATGGACATAAATTGGGAATCGATCACTTTTATGCGTCGACCAGGGAACTCACGAGTGGCTAATACCGCAGATTCATAGGTTTTGCTGACTTTAGTTCCCACACAAATACAGAGAATTTCTTTAGCGCCAGAAACGAAGGACTCATTAAATGCCGCTGCAAACGCTCCCGAAGTAGGTGCATCAGTCGAAGGCAATTTATTCACTTTATTTATTTTCTCAAAAAGCGTCATGTCATCAATATCCAGATTTGTTGTGAAGGTTTCGTCTCCAAAACGGATGGTGATGGGAACAAGCTTAATTCCGTATTTCGCAGCAATTTCAACGGGTAAACTGGAATCGCTGTCTGTAATTACCTGGACTTTCTGCATAAAAACCTCATCCACTTAAATATAAATTTGATCTGCCATTTTCAACTTTCAAAAAAATATTTTTGAAAACCGAATAGTATAACTTAACTTGTCGAACAAATTGTTCGAAGTAAAAAAATTATTATATTACTATTTTCAAATAGTTTGTGCTTGCTGCCCCAACTTATTTTTAATTTCGTCTATTGCCACTCTGATGTAACTTATTCGCAGGTGGCAATTGACTGATCTGAATATTATTCAGGAACGGGATTTATTGAGCCAGGTAAAGCGTTAGAATTTCTGCTATTTTGAGTAAAACACAGCCCCTATCATACCAGGACCTGCATGAACAGAAAGACCAGGGGTGAACTCTAGAATATATACCTGATCGGGCAATTTAAGTTTCTCCCTTAATTCTGTTTCCAAAATTTTCGCATCACCTAAATTATTCACATGATAGATCGCTGCTCGCTCAATGGTTTTGCCGCTTTGGGAATCAGAGATCAGTTTGACCAGTCGGTCCATGGCAGCTTTACGAGTACGCACACGTTCGATCATTTGCAGTGTACCCTCTTTCATTGTCAGCAGCGGCCGAATATCCAGCACTCCGGCCATGCCGGCAACAAATTTGCCAACGCGGCCAGACATGGCGAGATATTTAAGGGTGGCAAAAGAGGCGAATGTACACAGGTGGGGGATCATGCTTTCAGTAAGCCTAGCTGCTTCTTCCAAGTTGGCTCCAGTAGAAATTGCCTCAGCCGCAGCGACGGCTAAAAATCCTTGTCCCATTGTCATAAACAGGGAATCGACCACACGAATTGATTTACCGGGGAATTCACGCGAGGCGAGCAGCGCAGATTCGTATGTGCAGCTTACCTTGCTGCTGACGCAAACACACAAAATCTCATCTGCACCGGAAGCAAAAGCCTCTTTGAAGGCGGCAGTAAAGGCTGCAGGTGAGGGCGCGGCTGTGGTGGGAAGTTTTCCCAGTTTATCGATTTTTTCGAAAAGCAATTTGTCGTCGATGTCTATATTCGTGGTGAAGGTTTCTTCGCCAAATTGGATCGTGATCGGTACCAGGGTAATGTTATACCTTGCGGCAAGTTCTGGTGAAATGCTGGAGTCTGAATCAGTGATGACTTGAATTTTTGACATAATTTCCTCAATAATAAATGAATTGATTTTACAAAAATTAGATATTGTTTTCGTAAGGGTTAATTACCCGTATGCCAGTATCTTCAAAGATGGCGATGTTGTGGGTGACCAGAGTATGATCATAAACAAGAGCAATCGCTAAATTTAAAGAATCAGCCAGGGTTAATGAATGGCTAAGACCTTTAAATTTGGCAATGATTTCTCCCCACTTGAGGCTCACCCCCACTGAAATTTCACAAATGCGACCGCCAAATCGAATGATCAGATCGTTGTTAAGCCAGTTATATAAGCGATTTTTTTTTGAAAGCGAATTTTCTTTTTCAATTTGTTCAGAGATCTCAGCCAGAGTGACGACGCTAATGTACATAGTTTCTTCAGCCTTAGATTCCAACCAACGGAGAACATTTGGGTTGGGATTTTGGGAAGCTAATTCTGCGATGATCCCTGAATCGAGTAGGTACGTCATTTTCCCTCCAACCAGGTGGTGCGGAGAGAAGATTCTTCGATCTTCATCCCCGTTAAAGGGGATTCCTGCATGAATGAAAAGAGGCTGGAACGTGATTTTTGTAGTTTTTTGTAATCAGAGAAGGAGATCACTACGGCTACTTCCTCTCCTCGCCGGGTAATGATTTGGGCACCTTTTTTTAGGGCAAGGTTGACCACTTCGCTTAGTTTATTTTTTGCTTCCTGAAATTGCCAGTGTTCGAACATAAACTCTCCTGTCTAGACTGTCTAGATAA
>PMIV01000076.1 GCA_003158355.1 Anaerolineaceae bacterium | reverse complement strand
AAACGATCTTCACTGGAAACTTCTGGGGTTACAGGTACGGGGGGAATTTCAACTGGTGTGGTCATCTTTCTCCTTAGATAAATAAATTAGATAAATTTCACTCTGTTAGTATACAATGATTAATTAAAATTAATCCAATGATTTTCCCATTCAATTGCAAATGAGTTCATATCAAAATGCCCCGGTTCTCGGGGCATTTGCTAATTAGCTTCATTTCTTTACTTCAAATATTTGTCGAACCAGCCGATGATATGATTCAGCCGGGAAATGCGGCGGTCGGTACGGCCGGTACGTGAGAGACCGTGGAACTCATCCGGGAAGCGCACCATTTCGGAATCGACTCCCAGACTCTTGAGGGCAACGAACACCTGTTCACCCTGCTCGATAGGGCAGCGCAGGTCAAATTCGTTGTGGATCACTTTGGTCGGAGTTTTGGCATTGCCGATATAGGCGATGGGCGACATCTTCCAGTATTTTTCAAAATCAAAGAAGGGCTGGCGTGCACATAACTCCTGCTGGAAAGCCCAGTTGAAATCACTGGAACCCCACATGCTCAAGAAGTTGCTCACGCAGCGCTGCGCTACGGCCGCGGCATAACGCTGGGTGTGGCCGATGATCCAAACCGTCATGTAGCCGCCGTAGCTGCCGCCGGTGACCCCCATGCGTTTGGGATCGATATAAGGCATCTTCTCCACGTAATCCGTCCAGGCCATCAGGTCAACATAATCGGCCTGCCCCCAACTGCCCCAGATGGCCTTGGTGGCCTCTTCGCCGTAGCCGCGTCCCCCGCGCGGATTACAGAAATAGACCACATAACCCTTGGAGGCAAAATAGTAAAACTCGTGCATAAAGAAGTTGCCGTATTCCACCTGCGGCCCGCCGTGGATCTCAAGGATGGAAGGATATTTCTTTTTGGGGTCGAACGCTGGCGGTTTCAAGATCCACCCCTGCAGATCGTTGCCGGCAGGACCTTTAAACCAGACTTCTTCGATGGAACCCAGATCCAGTTTTTCGAGCAAGGCATGGTTATGGCTGTGCAGCATCGCGGATTTCTTGGTCTGCATATCCAGTAGGCAAATTTGCGCCGGGTCGTCCATGGTGCCATATAAATAGGCCAACTTCTGCTGTTCTTTGTCAAAAGAGAAACTGCCCACCACTCCGCCTTCTCCGATGACGGTCTCAAGGTTTTTGCCGCTTAAATCGATGCGGTCGAGGATGGAACTGCCGTGATAGGTAACGGGAAAATAGAGCTTTTGGCCGTCTTTGCTCCAGGTCGGAGCGATCATTTCTGGCTCCCCCAAATCGTTGATCGTCCAGGGCGAGACGTGCAGATCGTATTTGCCGGTCAGATTAAGCGGCCGGCTCGAACCGTCAACCGGTACGATCCAGAGGGAATTATTGCGCCAGCCTTCATTTTCTCCCAGACCGCCGTAATAAGCGATCCATTTTCCATCCGGTGAGAAGGCGGGCAATTGTTTTTCACCCAGATTTGTCTCGATCTTGCGGGGTTCTCCCCCTTTGGCCGGCATGACGAACAGATCTACATGTTCGGGTTTAAAATCCGGGTCGCTGCTGTGATTGGAGAGGAAAGCGATCCATTTTCCATCGGGCGACCAGGATGCATTAGTCTCATCGTAGACTGGATGATCGGTCAACTGCCGCGCTTTGCCTGTGGCGGCATCCACTAACCAAAGGTGGATCCGTTCCTGGGGCAGGTAACCCATTCCGTCCAGTTTATAAAAAACGCGCGTGTAATGACGCGCCACCACTCCCAGTTTGCGTTTCTGCTCATCCGCGTCGCGGTCTAAAACTTCCTGATCAGTCTTCATCACCACGCATAAAAGCTGCTTTCCATCCGGAGACCAGGCGGTCGAAAATATACTTCCCTTGATGTGGCTGAGCTGACGGGCTTCTCCGCCGCCGGTAGGGATCAAATAGATCTGGGCCGGTTTCTCAGGGTCACCGCGGTTGGAAAGGAAGGCGATCTGGCTGCCATCGGGCGACCAGACCGGATCAGTATCGCTCTGATTGCCATAAGTAAACGGGTGTGCATTCCCCACGGCATCCGTTGGCTGCATCCACAGATTGGTATATTTCTTCTCGGTTTTTCGGTCAACGAATTGTGATGGAAAAACGATATTCTTCCCATCCGGGGAAATCCGCGTATAGGTAACTGTTTTGAATTCATATAGATCTTCAGCGGTAATACTGCGTTTATTTTTAATCACCATCGAAACTCTCCTTGTCACCAAGATCTAGAATAATTCTACCCTCTCTTGACCGTGAAACTGAAAATAATTTTTTCACAGAACTTATATAATCAAATGACGAGAGTAAACAGAAAGATCGAGAGAAAATATGGACGAATACAGGCAAAACAACCTGGCACTTTGGAATGAATGGACAAGGATCAATGCGGCCTCCAGCGAATATCGGCTGCAGCAATTCAAGGCCGGGGAAAACTCCCTTGCACCTTTGGAACTGACGGAAGTCGGCGACGTGAGCGAACGCAGCCTGCTGCACTTGCAGTGTCATTTTGGCATGGATACTCTTTCGTGGGCGCGCCTGGGAGCCAGGGTCACTGGCATCGATTTCTCTGACGAAGCTATCAAACTGGCCAGAAGCTTGAGCAGCGAGCTTAACGTTCCCGCCGAGTTCATCCAGAGCGACATTTACGAGCTGCCGCAGCACCTGGACCGGCAGTTCGATATCGTCTACACCAGCTACGGTGTGCTGTCTTGGCTTGCCGATCTGAATGCCTGGGCCAGGCTGGTTGCACGCTATCTAAAGCCGGATGGCTTCTTCTATATTGCCGAAATGCATCCCTTTGCCATGATCTTCGATGATGAGGCCAGTGAAGTGCGGCTGCGTTACTCTTATTTCAACCGGGAAGTGGAAAGGTTTTCCGTTAGCGGATCATATGCCGACCCAACTGCTGAATGTGCGGTCAAAGAGGAATACAACTGGCCCTACACTCTCGGCGGCGTGATCAACGCTCTGCTGCAAGCCGGCCTGGTACCTGAATACCTGCATGAACATCCGTTCACAGTCTTTCAGCAGTTCCCCTATCTGGTAAAAAAGGAGAACCACTGCTGGGTGCAGCCGGAAGGGATGCCGCAGTTCCCGCTGATCTTCTCGATCAAAGCACAGAAAAGGAAATAGCTGCGGGATCATTCTCCTTCGCATAAGGTGAAAAGGTCAGCGCCCGCTCCGCGCTTTGTGTTCCGATGGGAACGACAGCAATCTTTCGGCCTGCAGTGACACAACCATAACCCCACTTGGGTCACTATCGGTGAATGCCGTTATGTGTTATATTGATATTGTTTTATGATTAGAGTTGTGTGTACTGTTTGCCGCCGCCCTTTATTGTAAAGTGAGCGGCAATTTTTTACGAGTCAGTAATATTGAAAGAAGAGGATAATCTTGGAAGTAAAATTGTATGTAGGCAATATGAGCTTTGATACTACCGAAAGCCAACTGCGAGAAATGTTCGCAGAAGCTGGCGAAGTAACTGCCGTGGAAGTAATCAAAGACCGTGACACCGGAAATTCGAAGGGTTTTGCTTTTGTAACCATGGGCAACCAGGCTGACGCCGTCAAAGCGACCAGCATGTTCAATGCCAAAGAAGTAAATGGACGCCCCCTCACAGTCAACACTGCCAAACCACGTGAAGAACGCCCCGGTGGCAATAATCGCTCCAATTACGGATCGAAAAGCCGCAGCGGTGGTCACAGCGGCGGAAATAACCGCTACTAGACCTGATTTCGCATTGCAGCCCCGCCCTTAACGGCGGGGTTTTTAATTTAATTTACTCTGTTTCGGATTCTCTTTGCCAGCCGGTGAGTATTTCAGTAGTGTGGGGTTGTATACCTGCCCTTCAATTATGCTAAAATCATTCTTGTGAATTAATCCCATTCACGCAGCCGCCGGAACCAACGAATTATGGACATCGGGTCAGTGCCACAGCATCTGACCTGCCCATTGAGCGGAAGAAAGCCCGTCATTTTTATGTCAATACAAACAAAGCATCGTGATGAATAAAAAGAAATGGCAGTTATTCTTCATCAGCCTGATAGGGATCATTGTTCTTTTATTGATCGTTTTAAATGTGCTGCGCTTCGCGAGCCTGGCTTCGGCTCCCCAACCGGTAAGTACCAGTTTAGCCCTCGCGACCAACACTGCAACGGCAACCCCGACCCCCTCCCCCACCAGCATGGCCACGCCTCTCCCAACCGAAACACCACTTCCCTCCGCCACCCCCGAGGTCAACGGTAAAGTTATAATCATCGGATATTCAGTGCAAAACCGTTCGTTGGAGGTATATCAATTCGGCACAGGTGAACATCACTTGATGATCCTGGCCGGCATCCACGGCGGATACGAAGCGAACACGGTCGCGCTTGCCGACGAACTGATCGCCCGTCTTAAGGATAAAGAGATTTCGGGACCGGCTGACGTCACCCTGTACGTGCTGCGCAACCTGAATCCGGATGGTTATGCCAAACAACTCGGCCCCGATGGCCGTGCCAACGCCGATAATGTTGATCTCAACCGTAACTGGGATGCCAACTGGCAGGCAAAATGGTCGGGAACACAATGCTGGAGCTTGCGTTTTATCACTGCTGGGAAAAGCCCTTTTTCCGAGCCCGAAACAAAAGCCCTGGCAGATTTTCTGTTGACGAACAAGGTCCAAGCCCTGATCGATTATCACAGCGCCGCCCTGGGGCTCTTTGCTGGAAGCGGGTTGGCACAAAAGCAGTCCGGCCAATTAGCTTATCAGCTCTCCCTGGTCAGCCCGTATTCATACCCACCCGTTAACAGCGACTGCCAGTACACCGGCCAAATGATCGATTGGGCCTCCGCCCAGGGAATCGCGGCAGTCGATCTGGAGCTGAGGACGCATACGGATACCGATCTTGCCATCAATCTGAAGGTAATGGACGTGTTCCTGGATTGGAAGCGCTATCTGAACTAAAAACCCACTAGGATATTTGTTATTTTAGGCAATTTTCCGCCATATTTAATTTACAGGATGGAAAATTCACTTGTTCAAAACAAACTTAATTTCGTATCCACTCAAGTACTCCGTCCAATATGAAAGTATGAATTCAATATCGTGTTTCCACTTTCCATTTTGGCAATCGATCTATAAGAATAACGTTGGACGGGGTATTAGTGCCGCATGATTGATAAATTAATTTAATACTGGATGCTCAATTATGGCAAAAGTTGAGTCTGCCGGTCTGGAACGGTGCGCTGATCTTAAATTGGCATGCAGCCGCATCCATCTTTCGGGTGTGGCTGAACTCACCTATCAACCGGGATAACTCCCATCGATACCGCCAAGACTCACACTGAACTGCACCCCAAAATTTTGATGCCTCCAAGTAAAGGGGTGCAGTTTTATTCTGATTTGTCAATGCTATAATTCACTTGAAATCAAATCGATTTAATTGAGGTGTTCTCATGAATGTTCGCTATGGCATTATTGGACTGGGTACCATCTCCAACCGCTTCGCAACGGTGCTGAAAACCGTCAAAGGCGTTGAACTCACCGC
>PMIV01000201.1 GCA_003158355.1 Anaerolineaceae bacterium | reverse complement strand
CTTGATGCCGAGTACCGCGAGTGGTGGGGAACAGATGATATGGGAAGAATTATCGCGGATACAGCCTGTGCCGGATACGGCTGGAGTGAAGCGTTTTATTCCCCGCGTAAGCAGATTCAAATGATGAACAGCCAACTTCTTTCCAGACATAATCTGACCATTGCGGATATCGTCAAACGAAATCTGGCAAAATAAGCTCAGTTTGTCCTTTAGCTGAAAAACGGGCAAACGTTTCTAAGAATTACAATGTTCAAGCAGGCACGACTGAAGCATTGGTTTTAGTTGTGCCTGCTTATTTAACAGCACCCAGCCGGATTTATTAAATAATTCAAAAATCAGCAATTCGACATGCCCCCCGAACTCTTTGAAAAATTCAACCAGATAGCATCTGGCGTCAGAAGTTACTTTAAGTACAAAATAAAGAGGTCAGAATTATTTCTGGCCTCTTTATAAATATTTAAAATTCCCCCGTAAATACTAATTTTGATATCCTCAGACCACGTGCAAGTCGGATACCTGACGAAAATGAAAGCCGACGATGGTAAACGTAATGGCTAATGGAAACAGGCGGGGGCGTCGGAATAAAGTCCAGAAAAACAGCTTCCAATACTGCACCCGTTCCACCCCGTGAATTCCCAACTGGTAGACTGAGCGCCAAAATGCCAATAAATATTGCGGTTCAAATTGGGCAGTGATCTGTGGAGCTTTATATTCGCGCAAAAATGTTTTTACGCGTTCGTAATAAAATTTGGGAGAATAGATCTGGCTGAGAATTTTTCGGTAGCCTGCCCGTAAAGGTTCCAGCCCCATCGCGGGTACGATGTTGGTCGAACCATCCACGTTATCGCCTGAGAACTCATTCACCAGACGGCCTTCTTTTTGCATGCGGTCGTATAGATGCGTACCCAATGGTGCTTGCAGCAATCCGACCATGGCAGTCACAATTCCACTCTTTTGAATAAAATCGATCTGTTGTTGGAATATAGCCGGTGAGTCGTTGTCAAATCCCACAATGAAACCACCCTGCACCTGGAGGCCAGCACGCTGGAGACTCTTGACACTCTCCACCAGATCGCGGCCTTTATTTTGAGTTTTACTGCACTCTGTCAGACTGTCTTCATTGGGCGTCTCAATTCCTACAAAAACGCAATCAAATCCGGCCTGTACCATTAACTGGAGTAAAACCTCATCGTCTGCCAGGTTGATGGAAACTTCGGTACTGAAAGGCATTCCCGCTTTGCCTTTGCGCCATTCGATCAAAGCAGGCAGAACCTCGGTTTTGATGTGTTTTTTGTTGCCAATAAAATTATCGTCGACAAAAAAGATACTCTTGCGCCAGCCGAGCGCGTAAAGGTTGTCCAATTCAGCGATGATCTGCGACGCAGTTTTGGTACGAGGGAAATGCCCTAATAAGGTAGTTACATTGCAAAAGTCACAATTGAATGGACATCCACGCGAGAATTGAATACTGACTGACTCATAGTATTTCGGGTTCGCCAATTGCCAAAGAGGTATGGGGGTCTGGTGAATATCCGGGAATTCTGTTGAGCTGTACACGCGTTGAGGGTTGCCTTGCTGCAAATCGTTCAAGAAGGGAGCCAGAGTGAGTTCTGCTTCATTCAAAACAAAATAGTCAACATCCGGAAAATTTTCATGTTCCATGGTGAAGAGCGGTCCGCCGGCAACCATTTTAACACCGGCTTTTTTACAACGTTTGATCACTGCTTTGACCGATTCTCTTTGAACGACCATGGCGCTGATGAACACATAATCGGCCCAAAGTAATTCTTCCTCTTTGAGCTCAGTCACGTTAAGATCTACCAACTTTTTTTTCCATTCAGCAGGAAGCATCGCGGCCACTGTTAATAACCCGAGTGGGGGAGCTCCAGCCTTTTTTTGAATGAACTTGAGCGCATGTTTAAAGCTCCAAAAAGTATCTGGAAATTCAGGGTAAACAAGTAATATTTTCATAATTATTTTCTGTCAACAGCTTACTTATTTGTAAATCGTTACCAATAAATTATTTTTGGTAGTGATCGCGAACCTTAGCTGCTATCTGGTGATACGTCATCTTATCAACAGTTTCAATGCCAACCACCCTGGCGCCAAGTTCATCATGTTTTAACCGGTTTTCAAGTTCTACCTTGGCTTCGCCCGGGCCAAATATCCAGATCGAATCAGCGTCTCGAATATTAGTGATAATTTCGTCATAATATAGCCCGAGGTGATCATCATATTGCCTGTCTCGCACATCCTCAGCGCTTGACCCCTGGACACTGGAATCTTCAGCCTGTGCCCCATTGGAAAAACGAACATGTTTTTCAATATTTGAGGGTATTTCTTGAGTTTTTTCGACCTCATTTTCAATGGTCACGATCACAGCCTTTCGGTGATCAATCCAAACCCCTACCGCTTTCTTCATGGGTTTCTCTTTGTCAATTTTTTGTGGGCTTAAATAATTTATTCCAGAAGTATTCATTATTTTTTTGCTCCTACAACTGCAGCCTCTTTACGTACTTCTTGTTTCACAGGCTGTTTCTGAGTGGTTTTTCCCTTGGATGCCAATTTTTCTTTTAGCTTGGCTTTCAATCTACTTTTTTTCTCGGACATGGTTTTTTCCTCCTGATTCTGGTTGATTCAAAGTTGACTTCTGAAAATGACTTGAGGTCAGCATAAAAGTTAGAGAAACTGGTTTACAAATTTTGCCAATCCCGACTGACACGTTCATTTCCGGTGAACAAAGGGAGAGCGAATCCATTTAAGCAGTCTCTTACCGGTTGTTTTTTGTTTTCTGAGCTGATCATCAATTTGCCAGTAAGTGATTCTTTCACCGCATTCGCAAGTCAAGGATTGAGTATCTGAACCAGCGCCTTTGGCTGCATCCTCTATGACCGGATTATGCGAAATTATTCTTTTACAATTTGGACATACAATCTGATTTACCATGATCTTTCCTTTCTGTGGGTCAATGCTCCAGTAAAAATCATTCTTTCCATTCAATGCAATGTTGGACAGGAAAAAATTGTCTTTGTATTTCAATTCAGGATTGCGCCACCTTAAAAGATCATTGAGAGAATTGGTCGCATCAATCTTCCTGGTCGTTGTTGTTGAGATCGATCCCGGCATCCAATTGATCTTTCTTTGAAAGGGTTTCAAAACCGATCAGTGACAAAACCACTCCAAGAGCGGAAAATAAAACTTTTGAAAAAGAACCCGACTGGCGGGGTTCTAAACTGGTTTTTTCTGGCGAGCTTTCCATCTTATTTCCTTTTCCCATTACCTCTACTTGGTGATTTTCGACCTTGTCAATGCGTCTTAATTATTCACCAATCACCCAAACGACCACCTCCGCGACAATGATTTTGACCGTAATGATGAGAACGGATTTATTTCCTAATAGAGTGGTTCTGTTTCCTTATTAATAAATGTTATCGGTCCTTTTTCGCTGTTGGGAAATTATTCATTTTTTATAATCCTCTTTGGGATTTCATTGGGAACCGGTTCGTTCTCAAAATAAGAACGCAACATCCACGCCATTTTTTCATGCAGACGTAATATGCCTATCAGCAATTCAAATGTGCCTTCATCTTCAAATTCATCCGTACATTTTTTAGCATCCTCACGCAAGAAACGAATGATGGATTCGTGGTCAGCCAGTATGTCAATAATTTCTGGGATCTCGCCGGATTTTTCCTCAAGGCGTGTGAATTTAATAAATTCTTGCAAACTGCCAATAGCGATACCACCCAACATTCTGGCTCGCTCGGCTATTTCATCAGAGATTGCATTCAATTGTTCATATTGAGAATTAAAAAGGATATGCAATTCAAAAAAACCAGCTCCACTTATGTTCCAATGTGAGCAGCGAATTTTTTGAGTCAGCACTGCTTCATTCGCCAGAGAGTTATTTAAGATTGCCACAACTGCTAGACGAACATCACTATCCAATCCAATATTGGGTTGGATGACAACTTGCATATTTGGGTTGTGCCCATCGTTTCGATTACCGTCCATGTGGCGTCCCTTCGATTAATAATTTGTCTTGCAATATCATCTTAATTTATTCAGACTATATTCGTCCCCAATTCTTTCTATATAAAATCTATCAAATCACGAAAATGAGGTTTGATCACCAATCCCTTAATTCTGCTTGGCTGGCAATTTTGGATATTTCAATTAACCAATTCTCCCCGGCGGTGAAATTGTCGGGGAGTACGGAACGTTGTCCTTTTGGGGAGGAATTCAGATCAAAGGTAGAGGATCTGAGTTTGAGTAATCATTTTGAAATTGAGTAAACATTTCCAGGAGGAAGTGCACTGTTTAATTGTGCCACCTGACCGCCTCCTTGGTGTTTGGCCTGAAAAAGAGCATGATCAGCAGCTTTTAATATTTCATCACTCGTAGTGCCATCCTCAGGAAAAACAGCAATACCCAGAGAAACAGTAGGTACTTGAATGATTTCTCCATTGCTTTCTATTTTGACTTGTTTTTGAAATTCACAAATACTTGTGGCTCGATCCAGAATTACTTCGCGTGAAGCTTCAGGGAGAACAATAATAAATTCATCTCCCCCATAACGACAGGCGATATCTTCTTCGCGGATTTTATTGAGCATGACTTTGCTTAATTCCTGCAGCATTGTATCTCCTGCAGCATGACCCTTTGTGTCGTTATATTGTTTAAAATTATCAATATCCAACATTGTGACGCCCAATGAAAGGTGTTTGCGAAAAGCTCGCAGTATCTCACGATTTAATGTTTCTTCCAGGTAACGCCGATTATACAATCCGGTCAAGTGATCGCGTAGGGATTGCTCTCGGAACAACAATTTGCTTTTGATCAAAGCATTTTGTGCCTTTGTGCGATCAGTGATATCACGAATATTGCATTGAATTACTTTTTTGTTCCTAACCAAATAAACATTACTGACAAATTCCACCTGAAACAATTTTCCGTCTTTTGCCTTGAGGGGCAGGTCTTTGTAACGAATATATTCGTCATTTTGCAAGGCAACGAATGCATTCTTACTGGCTTTTACATCCTTGAAGGCTCCAACTTCCCAAAGTTTCCTTTTAATAAACTCATCGCGAGAATAACCCAACATTTTGATTAAAAAAGGGTTGACATCTTCGATCATGCCGGTTTCGGCATCCAGAATTAAAATACCGTCCTGGGCGGCTTCAAATAAGCGGCGATAGCGAAGCTCCGATTCCTGTAATTCAATAAAAAGAGAGTCCTTCATCCTATCCCTGAATCTTCCCCAAATACTTTGTGTGTCTTGCTCTCGTTAATGATCGATTTGGTTACGGAAAAATAAAAACATACAGCCAACAAAATATTATTTTGTTATAGTATCATGATATTTATGAAAGGCTATAAATGTTCTAAATCTAACCTATAAAAAAACTATTAAAATATTTTCTTCGAGTGTAAGTTGTATCCCATTCCGGGAACTGTCTCGAGAAGGTCACCGTAATCTCCCAATTTTTTCCGCAGTCGGCCAAGATAAGTATGCAGATAATGATTGGAACCACGATATTCCGGCCCCCATACCTGAGTTAATATTTCGTCATGGGTGACAATGGAATCAAGCCGTTGCGCCAATTCCGACAGAATGGCATATTCCGTGCGGGTAAGATGCAGATCGTTATCACCGATGAAAACACGGCGAGCTTCGAGATCAATAAAAAGATCCCCGATTTGAATTTTTGCATCGTTTGTTTTCGCTGATACATAGGTCCTGCGCAAGAATGCACGTACCCGCGCCAGTAATTCTTCCTGTCCAAATGGCTTGGTAACATAATCATCTGCGCCGGCATCCAGAGCAGCGACTTTCATGTCTTCTTCTGAACGTGCACTTAAAATGATGATCGGAACGTCAGAACGAGCTCTTATCCAGGTGCAAATATCAACACCCGAAAGCCCAGGTAACAGTAAATCGAGTAGGACCAGGTCTACAGGAAGTTCTTGAAAGAGGGCAATTGCCTGATGACTATCTCCGGCTTCACTGACCGTATAACCACGTTTCACGAGGTTCACCCGCACAAGTTTGCGGATGTTGGGATCATCTTCAACTATTAAAATATTTCCCATAATTCATCCTTCCCAATCTGCAGGACTTGCAGGATTTTGCGGTGAAACAATTGGAAGAGTAAAAGAAAGTGTTGCTCCTAAAGTATTCTTTTTCTTGATCCAAATTCGGCCACCATGTGCTTCTACAAGACCCTTACAAATTGCTAACCCTAACCCAGCTCCCTGCCCGGCTCTATTTTCCACGTTCACTCCGCGCTGAAATGCCTTAAATACTTTTTTGTGTTCGGTTGCAGGGATACCTGGACCCTGATCGGTGACATTAATTTGAACAAATGCTCCACGCAGGTTTGCTGAAATGCTAATTTCGGATTCTTCGGGTGAATAAGTGGAGGCATTTCTCACCAGGTTAACTAATACCTGCGCGACCCTTTTAGGATCCACCTGGATCTGCGGAAGATTTGCCGGTAAATGCATTGCCAGTGTTTTTCCCAGAGTTAGAGTTTGCAATTGCGGCAAAGCGTCTTTAATTATGTCTTTTAGCGAGCAGGGTTCAGCTAAAATTGGCAGCATGCCTGCCTCGAGACGGGAGAGAATGAGCAAGTGGTCAATCAATTCCTGCAAACGAAAGGCTTCCTGTTGGATGGTCTGGGTGAAATCACGTTGTTCTTCCGGCTCCCAAACTACATCTTCGGCCATCAATGTGGTTGTGAATCCAATGATTGAAGTTAGGGGAGTTCGCAGTTCATGTGAGATCATGGCCAGGAATTCAGTTTTAATTTCATTTGCTCGTTCTGCTTCGTGGCGAGATTCTTCTGCGACCTCGAGTAATTGGAGGTTATAAAGGGTGATCGTTGTCTGATCTACCAGCACTTTAAGATGGCGCAATTCGACGTTGTCGAAATGCTTTTCCTGGGTGTAATAGACCAGCAAACAACCCAGCCAATCTCCAGATGCCACCAGGGGGAAGATAACCAGGGTTTGAATTTGCCCTTCTTGAAGGAATTCACGTACCAGTAAGGGTAAGCGCGGATCTGTATCAATTTTGGAGATCACAACCGTTTGTTTGGGTTGAAAGAGTTTCAAAAAGGCGGGTTCTTCATAAAGATTGGATTCAAAACCCCAGGAAGGAAGAGATGAATTGGGGGACCACGCAGCAATCAAATCCACGCCGCGAGCAGGACCAATTTTTGGATTTTCAAAAAATAGCAGAGTTGCCCGCCGGGCTGAACGAAGCTCATGAGCAGACATTAATGTTTTTAATACCACTTCTGGTTTATGCGCCAGGCTCATTTTGCGGCTAAGATCAAACTGCTCTCGGGTACGATCCAATGTTTTCCGCAGCGCCAGTTCGATCTGTTTGCGATCGGTGATATCCTGAGCAATACAAAATTGACAATATGGTTCATTGGTTTCACCAGAGATTAAAAATGATCGCGCAAAGATCCAACGCAAACTGCCGTCCGGACGTAAAATACGATACGCCTGGTTTAAGGGTTTATTATCGCTGCGAGGCCGGGCAACCATGACCTGCACCCGATCTTCAGGATGGATACTTTCTATCAAGGTGAGTGGGTCTTCATACAGGCTGGCGCAGGATCTTCCCCAGACGGTTTCAAAGGCTTGACTGACGTAAAGCATGCGGCCAGAACGAATTTCGCGAAACCAAATTACCTGCTCAATATTCCCTGCGATTTGATTGAGATCGATCTCTCTTTCCGCCAGGTTGTTTAGTTCACGAAAAAGGATATCAGGTTGATTAAATGTTTGGTTTACGCCGGGGATGGTTGGTGAAGAATAATTCTGTTCATTGGTCGTAATATTGTTATTTTCATCAGGGGGCGGGTCTCCGAGCGATCTTACTTGTTGCTCCACCCAGGGATAGATCTGGGCGGCCAGACGTCTTTTCTCTGTTGCAGTCGCGCTATCAAAGGAGGTCTGCAACCCTAGAAAAAGATCGTCTAAATATGTTTCGTTTTGTCCCATACGGACCTTTCTTATTTTCCAACCTTATCCCAGATTGGAAACAATTATTTTCATACCAGCCGTTTTGCAGCTTAATAAAATTAAACTGAAGCGATTTCAATTGAACCGTCCCCGATGAAATCCAAATATAACTCGCTGCTTAACAAATTCAGCAAATCCGACTGAAGTACTACTTCATATATATTGTTATAGCATATTTTAGAGAAATAAAAATATAGCAATGGGCACA
>PMIV01000024.1 GCA_003158355.1 Anaerolineaceae bacterium | reverse complement strand
CGGCGAACACTGGAACCTGTCGCTTCGCCAGATGAGCACACGCGCCATCCGCGCTGCCATCGCAGACAGCGGCGGTATCATTCCGCAGGCGCTGTATATCGGCAACGTATTCTCTTCCATCATCAGCCACCAGGCCAACCTGGGCGCGCTCCTCAGCGATTATGCCGGGCTGCGCGGTATCGAGGCTTACACTGTTGAAGCTGCCGGAGCCTCCGGCGGCGGCGCCCTGCGCATGGCCTACCTGGCCATCCTTTCGGGCTACGTGGATTCCGCCCTGGTGCTGGGCGTGGAAAAATGGACCGATCAGGTTGGGCCCGAATTGCAGACGGCCCTTGCCGCCACCATGGATTATGATTACGAGTTCACCCCAGGCATGAGTGTGACCGCCCAGGCCGGGCTGCTGATGCAGCGCTACTTATATGAACACAACCTTCCGCCCAATGTGTTGGCCGGGTTTCCCATCCAGGCACATGCTAACGCGCTTAATAACCCCAATGCCATGTTCCACCGCAAGCTGTCGCTCGCAGATTACGAAGCCGCCGATAAGTTAAGCGACCCGCTGAATTTGTTCGACCAGGCACCTATGGCTGACGGCGCTGCCGCCTTGCTGCTTACCCGCCGCGACCTGCTGCCCAAAGATTTGCCGCAGACATTGGTACGCGTGTTGGGCTCCAGTGTTGCCATTGATACGCTGGCCATGCACGACCGCCCCGATCCACTGGCCTTTGAGGCTGCCAAACGCTCCGCCGCAGATGCCTGCAGCCAGGCCGGCATCAAGCCCATCTACGCCGACGTGTTCGAGCTGGATGATTCCTATTCCATCTATGCCGCGCTCAGCCTGGAAGCAACCGGTTTTGCCGAGCGGGGCAAGAGCTACGAACTGGCGGAAAACGGCCTGTTCGGGCCCAAGGCCAAGCTGCCCATTCTGACTATGGGAGGCTGCAAGGCACGCGGTAACCCTCTCGGCGCTAAAGGCGTTTACCAGGCGGTTGAAGCGGTGATGCAACTGCGCGGCGTCTGCGGCGCCAACCAGGTACCCGATGCCCACGTGGCCCTCATCCAATGTTTGGGCGGACCCGCTTCCACTGCGATCACCCACGTGCTGGAAAAAGTGAGCTGAGCAATCCACTCTGAGAAGACTGCTTAAGCATCCGAAGGCAAGGGCAATACACCAGTCCATATTCCCTGCTTTAATGAGTTCAAAGGGGTGGATTCAGGTTCCTCCTCCGCAATAAATAGACTTAGATCGTCGACCTGCCCTTCGACTTGAGGACAGATCGTTTTGTTGTATTAACTTGGAGAATGGGTATAATGATTATAGGGATTTGGGGGATAAAACAGCGGTCGATCACTTTGCTTGAGTTGAGCAAGTGATTGATTATTTTTTCATAACGATCAGCAAATCGAGACTCGTTTTTACTTTTTATCAAAGCAGTTTTGGCTGATTTCATTTTACTTTCTTCCCATTGACGCAGAAATTAAAAAGTTGTGCCTGATTCGTCGAAATCCGGGCTTTGTGATTTTTTTGGAGCAATTTTAGTGAAAAAATTCGTCCTTCAGCAACTTTCAAAAATTGGCTTTGGTTTGGCTATCCTCTTA
Source organism: Anaerolineaceae bacterium (assembly GCA_003158355.1). Taxonomy (GTDB): domain Bacteria; phylum Chloroflexota; class Anaerolineae; order Anaerolineales; family Anaerolineaceae; genus UBA6107. The sequence goes on along the minus strand of PMIV01000024.1, from coordinate 1,812 downwards.
TTAATCGCTGTGGGGATCTATGCCACTGTCAGTTTTCGTGTTTTTACAGCCAGCAGCAACGAGGTCAATCATACGATCGCGGTGATGAATAAACTCGATTCCGCGTTAACTCTGATGATCGATGCAGAAACGGGTCAACGTGGTTACATCATCAGCGGGGATGAAAAATTTCTTGATCCCTATAACATTGTGCTTTCACCCGAAAACGGTATTGACCAGACCCTTCAAGACCTGCGCCAACTGACCATTGATAACCCAAAACAGCAAAAAAGCATTGATGAGCTGATCCCGCTGGTGGCAAAAAAAATCAAATTTATGCAAGATACCATCACCATGCGCAAAATTGACGGATTTGAAGCTGCTCAGAAGCTCGTTCTCACTGATTCCGGCAAAGAAACGATGGACAGCATTCGTCAAGTAATCACTGCCATGAAAGATGAAGAGACAAATTTACTTAAAACCCGTTCGGACCTGTCCGCGGTCAGTTTACAAAGGGCCATCTGGGTAATTGCAATAGGGGCATTTTTAACCCTCCTCTTCCTTTTTCTTTCTTTTTTTCTCGTCGATAAAGAAGTACGAGTACGCCGGAAAGCTGAAGCCAGCCTGTTGGTCAGCAATACTGAACTGGATCAACGTCTGGAACAACTGGACAGCGCAAAAGGAAAGATCGAACAGCAGCTTCAGCGCCTGGACTCTCTCCATGCCATAGATCTGGCCATCCTCGGCGCAACTGATGTGCGTCTGGCGCTGAAAACGGTGTTACACGAGGTCAGCGATCGTTTGGGAATCGATATCGCTTACGTTTTCCTTTTCAACTCAGAAACCCTCGATTTGACCGTTGTGGGCGTTACCGGTAATCTCAGCCCAAAAACGAGAAATATGAGTATTCGCCTTGGAGATGGAACGGCCGGTAAAGCTGCGCTGGAGCGGAAAACGGTTATTTCGCTTGACCTCGCCGCAGTTGAGCGCTCCGATTCCCTGAGCGCCACCGTGGCTGCTGAACATTTACAAACCGTGGTCGCCACCCCCCTGATCGCCAAAGGTGTTTTGGTGGGAGTGCTCAGCGTGGGTTTCCGCTCGTTATTCACCCCCGACCAAGACTGGCTCGACTTCTTTGAAGCACTGGCCTCTCAGGCAGCAATGGCCGTGGACAGCGGTAATTCCTTTGCTGATCTGCAGCGATCTAATCTCAATCTAAAATTAGCCTACGACACTACCATTGAAGGCTGGTCGCATGCGCTCGATTTGCGCGACAAAGAGACAGAGGGTCATACCCTGCGGGTTACTGAAATGACTTTAAAACTGGCACGCATGGCCGGAATGACCGACACAGAACTGGTGCACGTGCGCCGTGGTGCCCTGTTGCATGATATTGGTAAAATGGGCGTTCCCGATACCATTCTGCTCAAACCAGATAAACTCACCGATGCGGAATGGAAAATTATGCGCATGCATCCAACTTATGCCAACGAATTGATCTCCCCGATCGCCTTCTTACATCCCGCGCTGGATATTCCGTATTGTCATCATGAAAAATGGGACGGCAGTGGTTACCCCAACGGGCTCAAAGGGGAACAAATTCCGCTGGCAGCGCGCTATTTTGCCGTAGTGGACGTGTGGGATGCGCTACGCTCTGACCGCCCCTATCGGAAAGGCTGGCCGGAAGGCAAAGTGCTGGAGTATATCCGCGACAACAGCGGCAGCCATTTCGATCCCAAAGCCGTGGATGCGTTCTTTGAGCTGCTGAAAGAAGAGAAAGAACAAACAAGGTCAGCGGGTTAAACCGAAAGAACATAAAGCGACAGATCAAAG
>PMIV01000101.1 GCA_003158355.1 Anaerolineaceae bacterium | reverse complement strand
CTGGCTAGAAAATTGACGATCAAGAAAAGAATGATGCAAAAAGAAAAGGACTTATGAACTCAATACAAAAGAATGGACTCGAATATTATCAATTCGAATCCTTTGATGCTCAGATCGTGACGCATGGAATTTTTACCCGCAAGGGCGGAGTAAGCCCGGTTCCGTGGAATTCGCTCAATCAAGGCGGCACGGTAGGGGATGAACGCTCTCATGTGGTTGAAAATCGCCAAAAGGTGTTTGATGCCCTTCAACGGCCTGTTAAATCGATCTTTGATGTCTGGCAGGTTCACGGCACCGAAGTGGCTTGTACGCATTCTCCAAGGCCTTTGGATGCAGAGCATATGAAAGCAGATGCGATCGTAACTGATAACCCGGACGTCACGCTTTTTATGCGGTTTGCGGATTGTGTGCCGATCTTGATCTATGATCCGGAAAAAAGAATTGTGGGAATTATCCATGCCGGGTGGATGGGCACGGTCAAGAAAATCATTTCTCACACGCTGCGGACTTTGCAAGACAAATATCATTGTGATCCCGGCAGATTAGTGGCAGGGATCGGCCCCTCAATCGGAGTGGATCATTACCAGGTTGGCAATGAGGTTATCCGAGCTGTTGAAGAAAGTTTTGGCAGCTATGCCGAAGAATTAATTGTTAAGAAAGATAAGAAGACCTATTTTGATCTGTGGAAAGCGAACGAGTTTTTACTAAGAGAATGTGGTGTAAATTCAGTGGAAATTGCCAATTTATGCACCGCCTGCAATACACAAGATTGGTACAGCCACAGAGCAGAAGCTGGCAAGTCGGGCAGATTTGGTGCTGCATTATTCTTAAACAAGGAAAAATAATGGCTGGAGAAATTAGAAATAAATTCATTGAAGTAAAGCAGCGTGTCGCCGAGGCAGCCAGGCGTTCCAACCGGGATAGCTCCGCCGTTAAGTTGGTAGTGGTTACTAAGGGGCAATCTGCAGAAAAAATCAGCAATGTAATTGAAGCTGGTGCAAAATTCCTGGGTGAAAATTATCCAGAAGAGACACGCCGTAAGATCACAGAAATGGGTGACCTGAGTCAAACTGTCGATTGGTATATGATCGGGCATCTGCAAGGCCGAAAAATAAAATTCATTGTGGATCATTTTTCAATGATCCATTCAATTGATGGCGTAGAAATTGCCAGAGAATTAAATTCCAAATTACAGACTGCCGGGAAGCAACTTCCAGCTTTGTTGGAGGTAAACGTCAGCGGGGAAGAATCGAAACACGGTTTTTCTGTGTGGAATGAAGCAGATTGGCCTTCATTTTCAGATCAATGGCTGCAACTGCAGTCAGAAACAAAATCACTTCATTACGTTGGGCTGATGACAATGCCACCCTACGCCGAGGTTGACGAGAATTCGCGGCAGTATTTTTTAAAATGCAGAAAACTTCTGGAATTTCTTCAGGCTCGTAGCGGGCAAAAGTCTTTCGATCAAATCTCCATGGGGACGAGCCTGGATTATGAAGTGGCAATCGAGGAAGGTGCCACATTTGTGCGGGTTGGAGAAGCGATCATGGGAGAGAGAATTTATTTGTAAGCAAAAAATTCAGTTATAATTGATACCATTATGGCTGTGACACTGATCCAAGCGCTCTTTCAATTATTGACTATAATTATTATTGTCGATGCGGTTGTTTCGTTTGTTCTTTCACCGTATCAACCATTTAGACAATTTTTGGATAAATTGGTAAACCCAATGCTCGAACCTATCCGAAGAATTGTCCCACCAATCATGAATATGGATTTTAGCCCCATTATTCTGCTGTTGGTTCTTCAGGGAATTGAATATCTGCTCTTAAAGATCATTGCCTAAATGAAAACTGAACGGAATTTTAAATTGCATGATGGAAAAATGGGGGCAGCTATTACTGTTCGCATTACTCCACGCACAGCGAAAAATGAGATTACCGAAATATTAAATGACGGCACGGTCAAAATTCGCCTGACGGCACCACCGGTGGAAGGGAAAGCCAACCAAGGGCTGATCGAATTCTTGGCAAATGTTCTTGAGGTAAAACCGGCAAAGATCGAGATCATTTCAGGGTTGACCTCGAGGGATAAAATAGTCACGGTAATGGATCTAAGCCCGGAAGAAGTACAAACAAGGATATTGAAACACCTTGCTTAAAGTTCAGTATTAACCTTCTTGCAAATTTAATCCTCTTTTACTTAAACAAAATAATGTATTAACTGCCTCTTCACGAAAATCTGATTCTGTGTCTGTTGAGATTTTTGCCAGGGTTTCAATTAATCTGGCTGTTGGCTGCCGGTTCAGATAATCCAGCGCAATTTGCTTATTGGTAAGAGTATCTTTTTCAAGAATGGTGTAGAGCAGTTCTGTGGGTATTCCCCGATCGGGTAAAGGCACGCTATAAACTTCGGCTTTTTGTAATGTCCAGGGATTCTCCAGAACGGGAATTCTCTTTTCTGGTAAAAAGGTTACCGTGGACAGGGGGTGCTCCAATGTAAATTTGGCGGCGTCACGGACCACCCATTGAGTATCTTCGGTACTTATTTTTTCAAATATCGCATTTACCCATGGTTGTTGAATGTGGGCAAGACCAAAAACGGCGGCTTTCCTGGCAAGGAAATTATCTGTGGTTGTTAGCTCTTGCAAGATTTGATAACCATCCGGAATATGAAATGACACTAGTTCACAGGCTAAAGTTCGCACGGATTCATCCGCGGAAAAAATTACATCCAGCAAGGCAGATTGGGTAGATTGTGTCCATATTTTGTTGAGTGAAATGCAAGCTACCTTTTGGACTTCTAAAGAAGGATCTTTACTCAGTTTTACCAGCGTGAGTATAGTATTTTCATCATGCAAGGCACCCAACGCGAAAGCGCTTATTTGACGGACTGCCGCATCTGGCGAAGAGGCAAAATAAGTAAAGAGGGTTGAAATTGAAGGATCATGAGATTTGACCAGGGCAAAAAGAAAACGATAGCGCAGTCCGATAGACAAGGAGGTATCCTGTAATAATTTGGCAGTCTGTCTGAATAATTTTCCACGTAGCGGATCACCTAATTCGGTTTGTTTTAACCAGGCCAAAGCGAAGAAATGATCCCTCCTCAGAAGAGAATCTTCACGAGATAACCAGGAGTCAATTTCTTGAAAATTGTTTTGTGAAATTTGCCGGTTTTCAAACAAGATCCGGCTTATGGGTGAAAAAGTGATCTCTGAGAAAGCAGGGATTGGGGAAGAAATATTCTTTTTTGAAACCAGACACGCATAGAGATTGGCATTAGAAAAAAGAAGTTTTTCTTCGAAAATTTGATCAAAAAAATGGTTTTTTACTAAGAATGAAAGAACATCTTTAGGATCACATCCCTCATTATCTGCAAAAATTTGAGATTTTTGCGAGGTTAACGCAGAGGAAGGTGGGATTACTTCCGCAGTTGATTCCAACCCGAGTGAAAGAACTTCGAGCGCTTTTTCCTGGGTAATTGTGGGGAATGGGTTTTCTTCTGCGGCAAGGGTAAGTGCTTCGAAAACGGGTTGTTTGAGCCAACCTCCGCTGATCAGGTTCAAATAGCTTGAATAGCGAGCTTTTTCAGTGGAACATTCAGCGATCCCATTAAAAGTGAGCCAGGTCTTGATAGTTAGATCAAAAGGAGAATCCGGGTTTTCTTCCTGCATTAGCCAGTGATAAGCTCTCTCAATTCTTGGTTTGTTATTTTGTGCCAGCTTGAGAGTATTCCATGTGTTCTTCCATTGGTGCAGGAATTGATGTTTTTCTTCTTTTCCCCAAACAGATAAGGGGAAAATGGTAAAACCGATCTCTTCAATGTCTCCAGTCAAAAATGGATCACATGAGATCACAAAATATGCCTGGGGGTAACTCCCTTGAAGTTCATGGATCCAGGCTGTGGCCTTGGCTAAATCACCCAAAGATAATCGATCCAATCCATCGACCAGAATCACCAGGCGTTGACTGGAATTAGCGTTAAGAAGCAAATCTTCAAGGGTAGAGGAAGAGATCCCTTTTACGTTGGCTGATAGGTAGTTTAAGAGATCGCTGCCAGCATTTTCACCTGACTGCTCAATCTTAATATAATCAAAAAACACCGGTAAATAACCCGGTTTTGCTGTTGGAGAGAGATTTTCACAAAGCTGGCTGGCTAACCCTGCCAGTGCAGTCGTTTTGCCAAAGCCAGGGTTGGCAGAAACGGCGATATATTGCTGCCCAGCCTGAAGAATTGAAAGAAGTGAATTTTTAATAACCGGGAAATCTGCCACCAGTTCGGGGACTTCGGGCGTATAGGGAAGGACCCGGTACATTGAATTCACTCCAGATTCTTCATTCGAGGCAGGTAAAAAGCGGGCCGGTGTAATGACGGTAGGCTCGATGAATATCTTATCAAGCGGGAAAAGGCTGCTTGCCAGATGGAAACTTTGGGCTTTTCTGAGAGCGAAGAGTCGCAGTCCGTGTTCCTTACTTGCAGATTTCATCTGCTGTTGGTGGATGCGGCGTTCGGCTGATGATTTCCTAATTTTCGGGATCAATTTTGTAATGCGTAGAAGAATCAACCAGAAAATGGTTGCCAGTACAAAACCGAACCAGAATGAAATGAGATCAATGGCGGGTAGTTTTAAGTTCACAACGAATTAACCTGCATAAATGATTCGTCCGCATGAAGGACAAAAGGATAGACTGGTAGAGGAGCGGGCTTTTTGAATATCTGAGGCAGTGATTTCTGAGCCACAGGTCGCACAGGATTGGTCTTCGATAGCTGAGACGGCAATATGATTCTTTGACATTCTCAGTTTTTCGTAAATATTCATTACTTCTGCCTGTATTTGTCCGGAAGCTGCCTGGCGCTCTGTGATCAATTTCTCTTTTTCTTTATCCAGCTCACTTTTTTCACCGAAAAGTTGTTGATTATCGCTTTCACTTTCGGCCAGCACAGAATCGTAACTTTTTTGGTCTTGCAACAGAGTGAGATGGATCTCTTCAAGCTGAGACATGAGTGTTAATTGTTCGTCTTCAACAGTGCCGACAGCCCGCTTTAAAGAATTGATCTCAGCTTGCAGGTCCTTGAGCTCTTTGGGGTTGATGATCTTTCCGTTGTATAACGCAGCTTCTGATTGGTCGATCTTTATTTTTTTTGCTGCAGCAGTCTGCTCCAATTTTGCAAGCTCATCTTCTTTCCCGTGGATAATGGACAAAGTGAGATCGACCTGATTTTGCGCCTTTACCAGACGAGGATTGTTATTTAAAAGCAAGGCAATTTTTTCTAATCGTTGATTGAGGTGATCCAGGCGGAGGTCCACTTTTTGAAGCTGATAAAGGTGAAAACTTGAATTTGACAATTAAACCTCAATGATTGAATTGATGCCCTGCTTCAGCATCAGAACTGGAATGAATGAGAGCTACAGCATGAGGAAGTACGGGGGCAATCACTGCCAGGTTCTCTACTGCACCTTTGGGACTGCCAGGCAGGTTAATAATCAAAGTACTGCCGCTTATGCCGGTGAGAGCTCTGGAAAGCAAGGCATGCGGATTCTGTTTACTGCTCTCAAAGCGCATTGCTTCTGCCAGGCCAGGAACATTTCTTTCAATGACTGTGAGTGTTGCTTCAGGGGTGACATCTCGCGGGGAACATCCGGTGCCTCCGATGGTTAACAGCACATCCGCGCTGTTTGAGGCCACAATCTCTCGCAAGCAGGACTGAATTTCAGCCAAATCATCTGGAATCAATTTCTTAACTGTCACCGTCCAACCCAAAGCGTGAATTTGTTCCTCCACTGCCGGCCCGGAGAGATCGGGGCGCTGACCTTTCGAAGATCGGTCAGAAATCGTGATAACGGCACAGCGGAGGGACTCGTTCAATTAAATTACCTCATCATCGATGAAGAATATTTTCCAGGGGCCGTGGATGCCATCGGGGGTGACCCCAAAGAAAAAGCGGTATCCGTTGCCGGTTTTTTGGATCAGGTCAAAATGGGGAGTCTTCCCCTGGTTGTAGCGGTGCAGCAAGCCATAATTTCCCTGCCAGGTAATATCTTCTTTATCCAGTGAGTCACAAATCTCGCCGTAACGTGAAATGGCATAGTGCCAGAGGCGGCGGGCTGAGGTTGGAGTGACGTTTTTTACCAGATTGCCATTGCGCAGGTCACGAAGGGAGTAGAAATTCTTACCGTCACGAACCACAGGCGGAACTACTTCGACCCCAGTTCGAGGATCGCTGTTCGATTCAAACGCTTCATCTACATGCGGTTGGGCAATGACCGGGATGTCTTGTTTTTGAGGTTGTGGAGATTTGATGCTTGCGAGCGGAGCCGGTTGTGTTTGCTGTTGGGAGCCCCTTACCACCAGGTTGACAATTTCGTCGCGAACCGCAATGTTAGTCTCGTCTTCTTCACGAATATAGATCTTGTTATCATCCAGCGCATAGGGCGGTTCTTCACCCCGGGGGATGAGTATTCGCAAAATTTCTTTGGCGTTATATTTTTGCACGTCCATGGAAAGATGCAAAGGCGGACTGATGCGGGTAGTCACTTCTTTTTCCAATTGTTTGATCAACTGGTCAGGGCTGGTAACACCTTGAATGGGGGCATGAGGATCTGCTGTGAGACCAATAAACAGTGTTCCGCCGTTGGTATTGGCAAAAGCGCATATATCCGATAAAACTGCGTATAACTTGCCGCCGCGGACGGTAGCGTTTTCGTGGAAATCTTGAATAATGTTGGCGCCTTCATCCCTGGCTGTCTGGATGAAATCGTAGGCGGGCTCTTCTTTGATGCGGTGCGGACGAGTCCGTGAAAAGTCATTAGAAAGGAACAGGTCTTTTAATGCCTCAAAAGAAAGTTCTGGCAAAAAGACTTCAGTGGAACGATCACCTACTCCCAAATTTTTCTTGCGTAAGGGATCGGTTGTCATGCGGTGCGAATCTGAACCCTGGATGCAATGCATGCGGCGCTGATATTCCGGTTTGGTACCGCTGAAAAAGGCGGCAGTCGTACGCGGTCCTTTTAATTCAAGGTCAGTCACTTCAAGCGCATGTAAATGGCTGTCTTGTGTATAGGCGATACGTGTCTGCCCGCCAAAATTCATGCCGCGCATGGCTACGCCGTTGGTCGAATTGGCATGGGCAGCAATCACAATGCCGCCGGCCAGATCGATCATGTTGTAAGCAGCGAGAACATCCACAGAAGCACCGATCGCCGGCGTTCCATCATCCAGAGATTGCGGAGGGATGGACAGGTTCAAGAGGAGATGTTCAATTTCGCGGACGTTCTTTTGCGGGGAGAACAAGCCAATGATGTGAAAGCCAAAAGTGGCAGTGAATTCAAAGCCGGGTAAAAGCAGGATCTTTTTTAATAAGCGGTGATATTCGTTTAGCTTATTTCTTTCATCGGGTAACAGACGGTTGAGCGTTTCCAGTAATTCCAACTGGTGAATTTCATCCTGCAGTGAACGGTATCCGGCAATGGTGTTGTGATCAGTAAACGAGAGGATATTGATCCCTCTCGTTTCGGCTTTTTGTAAAATATCCAGATAGGTAACATCCGGTTGTTGAAAATCTTCAGATGCGGGGGTATGGATGTGTACATCCATTGTGTACCATTGGTTCGGTTTTTTCCCCACAGTATTATTTCGATTCATTATTTTTTTCCTTATCGACATTCNNTCATCCACGCCAATGAATTTCATCTTCCGATGAACTTCCGCAGGCAATTTTGACAGATCTTTCAGATTTTCACGGGGAAGAATAATTGTTTTCAATCCGGCACGATAAGCCGCTAAAATCTTCTCCTTGATTCCGCCCACTGGCATCACCTGACCGCGCAGGGTAATTTCACCTGTCATGGCCACGTCTGAACGGATCACCCGGTTGGTGAGCAGCGAGACCAGGGAGGCTACAATTGCCACGCCGGCAGAAGGGCCGTCTTTGGGTTGCGCCCCAGAGGGAATGTGCAGGTGCAGATCGCATTTATCGAAGAAGTCTGCTGGGATATCGAAATCATCAGTGTGAGAGCGGATATAAGAGAGCGCTGCCTGGGCGGATTCTTGCATAACATTACCAATGGACCCGGTCACTTGGAAGCCTTTCGCGCCTGGCATCTGGGTGGATTCGATGAAGAGAATTTCACCGCCGTAGGGTGTCCAGGCCAGACCGATGGCCACGCCGGGGATGGAGGTACGCCGATTGATCTCATCATCTTCGCGGAAGTGGGCAAAACCCAGGTAACTATTCACTCGATGCGTATTGATCAGGGTGAATTTTTGTTTGTTCTGGCTAATTTCAGTGGCTACCTTGCGGCAGATCGCTCCCAGGTTTCTTTCCAGGCTGCGTACGCCGGCTTCGCGCGTGTAGGCGCGGATCACTGAAAGGATGGCAGTGTTCTGGAAACGGATCTCACCAGGCAGCAGACCGTTTTCCCGTATCTGCCGCGGGATGAGGTAGCGTTTAGCGATTTCCAGTTTCTCGCGTTCGGTATAACCCGAAAGCTGGATGATCTCCATGCGGTCGGACAGTGCCTGAGGGATGGTATCTGGCTGATTGGCCGTGGTGATGAACATTACTTGCGAGAGGTCAAATGGGACTTCGAGATAGTTATCGCGAAAAGTCGAATTTTGCTCCGGGTCTAATACTTCCAGCAGGGCGGAGGCCGGATCACCGTGAAAATCGAAGGTGAGCTTGTCAATCTCATCCAGCATGAAGACCGGGTTCTTGGTTTTCACCCGGCGCATCGCCTGCAGGATGCGGCCCGGCATGGCGCCGATGTAGGTGNNGTGCGGCGGTGGCCGCGGATCTCAGCTTCATCATGCATACCGCCCAGGGAGACGCGGATGAATTCCCTGCCCATAGCGTGGGCGATACTTTGCCCAAGAGACGTTTTACCGACCCCTGGAGGCCCTATAAAGCATAAAATCACCCCTTGGCGGTCTTTGCGTAATGTATCAGGTATTTCGGCGCTCAGAAGCTCCTTGCGATCCAGACGGAGTTTTCGCACCGCCAGGTATTCAATAATGCGTTTTTTGATCTCGGTAAGACCATAGTGATCCTGATCCAATATTTGGCGAGCATGGTCAATATCCAGGTTATCCTGGGTTACTTTACTCCACGGCAGCGAAGTGATCCAATCCAAATAGGTGCGTACGATGTTGTAATCAGGGGCAGCCGGGGTCAGATGGCTGAGGCGGGTCAATTCGGTATTGGCCTGTTCCAGCACTTCAGGGGGAGGATTCGCCTCAGTCAAACTTTTACGAATGGATTCGACCTCAGCAGATTGTTCGTCCGTCTCTCCCAGTTCTTTTTGAATGGCTTTCATTTGCTCGCGCAGGNNGCATCAGCCAGGGACATGCGCTGCAAATTGGCTACGTTGTAAACCGACTGCAGCGGGTCTTGCAGGTTCAAAACCGAAGAGACCAACTCACGCGGAATAGAGGGGATCATTTCGGTGATGTGTTCAAATTGATCGCGGCAGTTCCGGGCCAGTGCCTCGATCTCGATATCATTTTCGACCGTTTCCGGAAAGGCGCTGATACTGGCCTTGAGGTAAGGTTCGATCTGGGTGAATTCGTCGATTTTAATGCGCGAAAGACCCTGAACCAGAAGCCGGATCGTGCCGTCTGGCGCGCGGAAGAAGCGGTGTACGATCCCCAACGTGCCAATATGAAAAAGGTCATCCGGGCCGGGGTTTTCCAGGTTCGGATCTTTGGCCGTGAACAAACCGACGATGCGGTTGCTCAGGGCAACATCATCGATGAGCTTGATGGAGCGTGGCTGACCGATGGTGAGGGGTAAAGCCGTTTGCGGGTAGACCACCAGGCCGCGCAGGGGCAGGATGGGTACCTCTTTGGGAATCTCGGTGGTGACGGCTTCCGGTTTGTCAATTTCTAAGTCATCAGAGGCGGCGCTGTTGGCATCGATCTCTGAGAGCATCTGCGTGAGCTGAGTATTGATATTAAGAGGATTGTCCATAAAAAGGGGTGGGGGTGATTGAAAGGAGGAAACCGAGGAAGTGAGCAAGAAAATCACTCACTTTACTGAGAGCAATGTGTAGGTGGAATGTGGAAAGACTGTTAATCAAGATCATATGTTACTCCCAGGAACATGGGAGAACCTATACTTATGATACATGATTATTGAAATGTTGGGATATTTTCTGTTTGAGTGCCCCCGGTGGGAGTCGAACCCACAACCAACAGCTTAGAAGGCTGGTGCTCTATCCATTGCGCTACGGGGGCGTGTGAGACGATTATTGAACTGGACGAATGCCTTTGTAGACCTGTACTCCGGCTATGGTACGCAGGATGGTTTCGGCTGGCTTGCCTATTCTATCAGATAATTCGTTGGGAGTCATGGGGGCATTGCCGTTGGCTAAAAAGACACGAAATATGGCGTCGATCATGGCCGTGTTG